>JAYUJX010000124.1:0-7797 GCA_043764955.1 Polaromonas sp. | reverse complement strand
TGTCTTCTGCCAAATTGGCCAAATGGCTGAAATAGGTGAAAGCGCGAATCACACTGACCGTTTGGTCACCTGACAAGCTTTTAAGCAGCTTTTTGAGCGCTTTGTCGGCCGTATGGTCTTCATCCCGCCTGAAAGCGACTGACAATGTGCGGATTTGTTCGATTAGTTCATAGGCGGCAGCGCCTTCTTGCTCGCGAATCACATCGCCTAAAATCCTTCCTAGCAACCGAATATCTTCGACCAAAGGCCTCTCATTCAGCTTTTGCTTGGCTGTAGACTGAGGTTGGGATTGAGACTTCGGAGATTCCGTTATTTTTAGGCTTTGTGTTTTCATCGTTGTTGTACATGCTAGCATTAAAACTGAGGCGTATTTGCCCGTAGATTACCAATGGGTTCCCAATATAAAAGTCAAGAATGCCAAATACAAGCCATCAACCGTTATTGAATATCACCATCGCCACCCGTGAAAGCCGTCTCGCCCTGTGGCAGGCCGAGCATGTCAAAGCCTTGCTGGAAGCGCGTGGCCACACAGTTAAATTACTGGGTATGACGACGATGGGTGACCAAATTTTGGATCGCTCGCTCAGCAAAGTGGGCGGCAAAGGCTTGTTCGTCAAAGAGCTGGAAACGGCCTTGGACGATGGCTCGGCAGACATTGCCGTGCATTCGCTCAAAGACGTGCCTATGGATTTGCCTGATGGCTTTGCTTTGGCTTGCGTGATGGAACGCGAAGACCCGCGCGATGCCTTTGTATCCAACAACCACGCCAATTTAGCCGCTTTGCCACTGGGCGCAAGGGTGGGCACCTCCAGCCTGCGCCGCGTCGTCTTGCTCAAAGCGCTGCGCCCCGATGTGAAGATTATCCCTTTGCGTGGTAATTTAGACACCCGATTGCGCAAACTCGATGAAGGTCAGTTTGACGCGATTATTTTGGCTGCTGCGGGGCTAAAACGCCTGGGTCTGGCGCAGCGTATTCGTGCCGTTTTTGAGACGACGGAGATGCTGCCCGCTGCCGGCCAAGGTGCTTTGGGCATTGAAATCAAGGCCAATCGGACAGATTTGGTGGCTGCCTTAGCGCCTTTGGCACATTTGCCAACGTGGATGGCCGTCTCTGCCGAGCGGGCCGTCAGCCGTGCCATGGGCGGCAGCTGCTCTATGCCTTTGGCTGCACATGCCGTATGGGACGGGGCGCAACTGCGGTTGAATGCGGCTTGGGGCGAGCCTGAGGAAGAGAAAACATCCGCAGCTCACGAAGCAAGCGACTTGGTCACAGCCAATTTAAGCCATGTTGCGGGCGACATTGAAGCCGCTACAGCGATGGGTGAGCAAGTCGCGGTAAAGCTTTTGGCTGGTGGTGCGCGTAGATACACCAAATTAATGGGCAATGAATAAATCCCCCCTAGCCCCCCTTTTTCAAAGTGGGGAACAAGAGTGAAAGTCATCGTGACCCGTCCGCGCCTTGAGGCCGATGCTTGGGTCAAGCAGTTGCGGGCTTTGCATTTTGATGCTGTCGCGCTGCCGTTGATTCACATAGGCGCACCAGCGGATAACCAAGACGTCACTAAGGTTTGGGTGAACTTGGATCAATACAGTGCGGTGATGTTTGTGAGTAGCAATGCAGTTCGCTATTTTTACCTTTCAAATATGCCTCTAGCCGGCGAATTAATTGACTATAGAGCTATTAAAAACATAGTAAATTCAGAGGTCAAAGCAGCTAAGCCCAGAATGTGGGCGACAGGTCCTGGAACGCGGGATGCCTTGCTGGCGCAGTCCGTACCAGCTGATTTGATTGATTCGCCCGATTCAGATTCGGCACAGTTTGACTCAGAAGCGCTGTGGAGCCGTGTTCAGCATCAAGTCAAAGCAGGTGACAAGGTGCTGATTGTGCGCGGAAGTTCAGCGAATTCGACAGATGTCGATGGCGCAGAAAGTGTGCGGATGAATGGCCGTCCATGGCTGGCTGACCAGTTAACGGCAGCTGGCGTGCAGGTGGATATCGTGATCAGCTACGAGCGGCGCGCGCCTGTGTTTGACGCCGCTGAATTAGCTTTGTTGCGTCTGGTTAGCACAGATCCATCTATTTGGCTGCTCAGCAGTTCAGAAGCAGTGGCAAATTTGCAGTCAATCACAGACGTGAATTGGCCCAACGTCAAAGCCAACGCCAGAGCCATCGCCACCCATCCCCGCATCGCGCAGGCCGCCAGAGACGCCGGGTTTGGTGTTGTTTACGAGTCACGACCGCTGCTGGCTGATGTGGTGGCTTCTATAGAATCTATGCTATGAGCGACATTTCTACACAAGAAACACCTAGCAACCCAGAGGTTCTGCCGGCTGCAAACCCGATTGCAGCCCCAATTGCAGTTGCAAATGCGGGGTTTTCTACTGGTTTTTCTAAGATTTTCACTATATTTATAATAGCAGCATTGACAGTATCTATGCTGGCTAGCTTCTACTTGTGGCGTAAATTAACGAATATTCAACAGCATCTTGCCAGACAAAGCGCCGATGCGACCAACTTAAGCGTGGAAGCGCGTAGTTTGGCGAAAAATGCACAAGACGTGGCCAGGGAAGCCTCTGCCAGATCGTCTTTCAACGAAACTAGGCTGAGCGAAGTTGCCCTGCAGCGCAGCCAGTTGGACGAATTGATGCAAAGTTTGTCCCGCTCGCGTGATGAAAACTTGGTGGTGGATGTCGAATCAGCGCTGCGTTTGGCGCAGCAGCAGGCGCAGTTGACGGGTAGTGTTGAGCCGCTATTGGCTGCTTTGAAAACGGCCGACCAGCGTTTGACCCGTGCTGCACAGCCTCGGTTAAACGCCGTGCGCAGAGCACTTGCATCAGATACCGACAAAATCAAGGCAGCAGCGGTGACGGATATTCCGAGCTTGCTCGTCAAGCTGGACGAAATCAGCCGTTTGGTGGAAGACTTGCCAGTACTGAATACGGTAACTGCGGTGGCTAGAGTTGAAAAGCAAAATACAGCATTAAAAGTGGGCAGCACAAAAGCAAATGCAACATTAGCAACCAACCAAGATTCAGATTGGCAGACTGGTTTACAAAACTTCATGCAAAGCAATTGGCAAATTGTGCGTGCAGAGCTTGTTAAATTGGTACGCGTGAGCCGCATTGAAAACCCAGATGCTGTGCTGCTGTCACCAGAGCAAACCTACTTTTTACGCGAAAACCTGAAACTTAAAATCCTCAACGCGCGGCTGGGCTTGCTGGGGCGGCAAATTCAATCTGCTAAATCAGACTTGGCTTCGGTCGCGGACGATGTGCGCAAATACAGTGACCCCACATCCAAACAAGCACAGACGCTGCAAAGCGCGTTATCACTCGTGCAAACGCAGCAGGGGAATGCATACATCCCTACGCTTGATGCATCTTTGGCGGCACTAACGCTGGCGGCGGCGGGTAAATAATGCGCGCCGCCCTGTGGTTTTTAGCTTTGTTTGGCATAGCAGTAGCCGTTGCCGTGTTTGCGGGTAACAACGATGCGACGGTCACCCTGTATTGGGCACCTTACAGAGTCGATTTGTCGCTGAATTTTGTGATTCTCGTCTTGGTTTTCAGCTTTGCTCTTATCTATGCCGCTATGCGCACGGCTGCGCTTTTGTTCGCTTTGCCTGAGCAAGCCAAACGCTGGCGCGCTTTGCAAAAAGAGCGGACTATCAATGCTGAGCTGTTCAACGCACAGTCACATTTTTTAGCGGGACGGTATATTCGTTCGCGCAAATCGGCGTTGTCAGCGCTGAGCTTGGATAAATCCCGGGAGCACTCTCACCCCAAAGCAGCTGATTTGGTGGGGAACGAACCGCAACTACGCGCTTTGGCGCATGTGATGGCGGCGCAAAGCGCGCATGCTTTGCAAGACAGCGCGGCGCGTGATGATCATTTAAAGCAAGCGCTGGAACATCAAAATCAACGTGCCTCGTTGGACACCCGCGAAGGCACGCAGTTATTAGCAGCAAGCTGGGCGCTGGATGATCGCGATGCTTCGGCCGCACAGCGCTGGTTAGCACAATTGCCTGGCGGTGCAGCGCGTCGTACCCTGGCACTCAGACTCAAACTCAAGGCGGCACAGTTGGACAATTCAACGGCCGAAGCGCTTGAGACCACCCGTTTGCTAGCCAAGCACCACGCATTTTCAAAAGATGTTGCGCCCAGTTTGATCAAAAGTTTGGTGCTAAAGCAGCTTGACGATGCCCGAGACACCGCCCAGTTGCAGGCGACATGGAGAGGGTTAGATGCCAATGACCGTTTACAAACTGATATTGCTATCCATGCCGCATTCAAGCTCAATGCCATGCGCGGACAAGTTCAGCAAGTGACGGATTGGTTGCTTCCCGCATGGACCGCACTGACAAGTTCCGAAGGTGGGTTGAATGATGTTGACAGCGCACGTTGTGCTGAATTGATACAGGCACTTGAGGCAATATTGGCAAAGCAAATGGAATCGCAGGATATGGCGTGGTTGGCAAGAATTGAAAAAGCACAATTGGCGAATCCTAGAGATGCACGCTTGCAGTATTTGGCGGGCATCGCCTGTAAATCCCACCAACTGTGGGGTAAAGCGCAGCAGCAATTGAGTCAAGCTGCATTGCAGTTAAAAGATGCAAATTTGAAGCGTCAGGCTTGGCGCGCTTTGGCTGAATTGGCAGAGCAGCGAAGTGATGCTGCCGCAGCTGGCGTTGCATGGAAAAACGCCGCCCAGATTTAGTGCCGCACAAGTTCTTTGCAACCCTGCTGGCTTGGGTTGTTGGTACTTGGGTGCAGTTGCTGCAAGCATCGTTGAGTGATGCATATTTTTATGCTGCATATTTGGCTTTGGCCAGCGTATTTATTGCCTGTATTGCTATTAATAGTATAGTAAAAAATGCATCAAAAAAGCGCCTTTATTCACGCATATTTTTACCCGTTTGTGTACTGCTAGCCAGCGGTTGTGCCGCTTTCGGCTTGACAGGTTTACGCGCAGTTGCCTACGCCTCGCATCAGTTGTCGCCAGCTTATGAAGGGCGCGATATTGAAGTCGTTGGCGTTGTGTCTGCCATGCCGCACATCAACGAGATGGGAACGCGGTTTCAGCTGGATGTTGAGTCTGCAAAATTGCTGACGATTGCATCTTCAAATACGGAGCAAATTCAAAGCAAACAAGTTGTTGCGCTGCCAGCTCAAATCTCACTGAGTTGGTACGGAGGCGTTTTTGGTGCAACGGAAACTGCTGGCGATATGGGAAATGCTGTCGGCATGGTAACGCTCCAGCGCAAGCCAATGCCCATTCTCCCGGGGGAACGTTGGCAAATGACGGTGCGACTCAAAGCACCGCATGGCAACAGCAACCCGGGTGGTTTTGATTTTGAACTGTGGCTGTGGGAGCAGGGCATACAGGCGACTGGCTACGTGCGCACAGGGGCGAATGATGCTGCGCCTGTGCGCTTGGTGCAGACTTGGCTGCATCCGGTTGAACAATTGCGCTACCAAGTTCGGGATGCGATTTTTGCGCGTATGGCGATTCCTGATTCTTTCAAACATTCAAGCGAGGCGGGTATCGTAGCCGCTCTGGTGACGGGTGATCAGCAATCGATTGACCGTGCCGATTGGGATGTTTTTCGCGCAACGGGTGTAGCGCATTTGATGAGCATTTCTGGTTTGCATATCACCATGTTTGCTTGGGGCGCTGTGCTGGTTGTCGGCAGCTTGTACAGACGTTCAACGCGCTTGTGCCTAGCCTATCCAGCAACCAATGCGGCCTTGTTGGGCGGCTTGACACTGGCGACTTGCTACGCGGTATTCAGTGGTTGGGGCGTGCCATCACAGCGGACGATTTTGATGTTGGCAACTGTGACATTACTCAGGCTGCTCGGTAAACGCTGGCCTTGGCCAACGGTGTGGATGCTGGCTTGCGCCGTTGTGGTGGCGGCAGACCCTTGGGCAGTGCTGCAAGCGGGATTTTGGTTGAGCTTCGTGGCTGTTGGTGTGCTGTTTGCGACGGATCTTTCGACTGATACCTCGTGGCTTTCTGGTCGCGATCAAGCCGATGCCATCGTCGATGCTGCCTCGTCATCAAAACCAAGTTTATTTCGAACATTTAAAAAGAAAGCATGGCTGAGCGGACGTGAGCAATTCATCATCACCTTGGTACTGGCGCCGTTAACGCTTTTGCTCTTTGGTCAAGTGTCAGTGGTCGGGCTTTTGGCGAATGCTTTGGCAATTCCGTGGGTGACGCTGGTTGTGACGCCCTTGGCGATGTTGGGCACACTTTTTTCACCGATGTGGGATTTAGCCGGCTTGGCTGTGCATGTGCTAAGCCGTTTTCTGGGTTTGTTGGCAGCATTGCCATTTGCCACTGTCTCTGTTGCTGTACCGCACCTGCTGGTGAGTTTTGTTGCTGTGTTGGGTGGGATTCTGTTGGTACTGCGATGGCCTTGGCAACTGCGCCTTCTCGGACTTCCTTTGTTGCTGCCGGTCATTTTGTGGCAGGCACCGCGCCCCGCAGACGGCCAGTTTGAATTGATCGCAACAGATGTGGGTCAAGGCAACGCCGTCGTTCTACGAACTGCAAAGCACACATTAGTCTATGACGCTGGGCCGCGCTACTCCGTTGACAGCGATGCTGGTCATCGGGTGTTGGTTCCGCTATTACGAGCGACGAATGAAAAGGTTGATGCAGTCATGCTCAGCCACCGCGATAGCGACCATTCAGGCGGCATCAAATCTGTGCTGGCTATGCATCCGAAAGCAAATTTCATCAGCTCGATTGAAAGCACGCATGAGCTGCAATCGATACGGCCAGTGCAGCGCTGTGTGGCTGGGCAAACGTGGCAGTGGGATGGCGTTGATTTTGTAGTGCTGCACCCCTCAGCCTCAGATTATGATTCGCAACAAAAATCAAACGCCATGAGCTGTGTGTTGCGTATCAGCACGCCACAAGCCAGTGTTTTGTTGGCTGGGGATATCGAGCTTGCACAGGAGACAAAGCTGGTAAGAGAACAAAAAACTCTAAACAGTGACGTTTTATTGGTGCCACACCACGGCAGTAAAACCTCATCCAGCGCAGCATTTTTAGATGCCGTCCAACCACAGTTGGCCGTTGTGCAAGCGGGCTATAGAAATCGTTTCGGTCATCCTGCGGCAAGTGTTATGGAGCGCTACAACGAACGGAATATAAAAGTGCTAGATACTGCGCACTGCGGTGCATTACAGTGGTCAAGTTCAGCACCAAAAGAGACACGTTGCCACCGTGACATGGCTAGACGCTATTGGCATCACCAAGTGCCATGAGATAAGCGTCGCTTATTTGCCCATTTACTTATCCATTCACTTCCCCATTTGTTGCGCTACTTCACGTCCTAAATCAATCACTGACATGGCGTAATAGCTGCTCCAGTTGTAGCGGGTAATCGCGTAAAAATTCTCTGTTCCAGCCACATAGCTAGGCGTATTGCCAGCAATACTGGGGTCGCCATTCTGCAGTTCTATCAGCGCCAACGGGCCAGTATGCGCAGCACCTACAGCGTTCAAATTCGCGCCCTTGGCCATGAAGCTGGTAACGCTAAATGTCGGCAAGATATCAGGTGCCATCAAAGCGTCCATGTCTAATTTGGCAGTGTCAAAAGTTACTGGGTAGTACGTCGGCATGCCAGGCTGCCATTTGAAAGATTTGAAATAGTTGGCGACCGAGCCAATCACATCAGCTGGGCTGGTGAACAAATCGACCTTGCCATCTTCGTCAAAATCTATCGCATACTTGACCCAGCTGCTGGGCATGAACTGCGGCAAGCCCATGGCACCGGCGTAGCT
>JAYUJX010000123.1:0-2141 GCA_043764955.1 Polaromonas sp. | reverse complement strand
TAAAAAAGCCGTAGATGGTGTAACCTAGTACAAAACTACTTAAAGTGAACCACCATGAGTGCTGCCGCCCGC
Organism: Polaromonas sp.; assembly: GCA_043764955.1. Classification (GTDB taxonomy): domain Bacteria; phylum Pseudomonadota; class Gammaproteobacteria; order Burkholderiales; family Burkholderiaceae_C; genus Aalborgiella. Next base: position 2,069 of record JAYUJX010000123.1, on the reverse strand, counting down.
GTCAAACCCGAAGACTTCTTTACCCCAGAAGAGTGGGCGAGTGTGTCTGCGCGTTCGAACTGGATAGGCATTGCTTTGGTTGTTCACTGTTGGGCGGTGGTTGGTTTGGCGATGGCTGTGGGGGTGATGTGGCCTATCACGATTCCACTTGTGGTGATGATCGTTGGCAACCGCCAGCTGGGCTTGAACATTTTGATGCATGACGCCGCGCACGCGCTCTTACACGAAAACCGCAAAGTGAACGATTTCATGGCTTACTGGTTTTGCGCGCCCGAGTTGTTTATTTACAGGCCGTATCATTTGCAGCATCACCGCTTTGTGCAACAGTCGGAAGACCCAGATTTGGTGTTGTCAAAGCCGTTTCCCATCACCCGCAAGTCTTTGAAGCGAAAGATGATTCGTGATTTAACGGGGCAGACGTTTTTAAAGCAGCGCAGCAGTTCGTTTGTGGCAGGAATCAAACGTACAACTACCGATGAGCAAACGTCTTTTTCAAAACTACGACTGGTTTTTCAAGAGATTTACAAGCAGCGCATGTTCTATATTTGCAATGGCTTGGGCTTGCTCGCTTTCAGCTTAGCCGGTTTGTGGTGGGCTTGGCTGCTGATGTGGTTGCTGCCTATGATGACCTGGCTTCCGCTGGTGAGCCGTTTGCGTAATATTGCTGAACACGCCTTGATTGTTGAAAACGGCACGGATCCGCTGCGGCATGCACGCACCACCTATGCAAGCTGGTTGGAGCGCGCGCTGATAGCGCCGTATTGGGTGAATTACCATTGCGAGCACCACATGTTCACGCAGATTCCTTGCTGGAACTTGCCTAAAGCGCATCAACTACTGATTCAAAAGGGTGTGACACCGCGTATGGAAATTCAAGCCAGTTATCCATCGGTATTGAAATTGGCAGCTCCCGCTTGAAACGCATAAATACCTAACAAACAACGAACCATTTTTTTGATTGAGAGAGTTATGCAGAGTGCAGATAGCATCGATGGTGTCGATGCGGTAGTGATTGGTGCGGGCGTGGTCGGTTTGGCGGTTGCTAGAGCCCTAGCACTTAGCTCCAAGTTTGCAGGCAAAGAGCTGCTGGTACTAGAAGCCGCCAACGCCATTGGCACAGGCACCAGTTCGCGCAACAGCGAGGTGATTCACGCGGGTATTTATTACCCGCAAGGATCACTCAAAGCCGAGTTGTGTGTACAAGGCAAAGCGATGCTGTACGACTACTGCGCTGAGCGCGGCATTGGCCACAAGCGTTGCGGAAAATTGATCGTTGCAACCACCCAAGCACAAGTAGCACAACTGCAAGGCATCATCAGCAAAGCCGCTGCCAATGGTGTCAATGATCTGGTGCTGCTCACACGCGAGCAAGCCCATGAACTAGAGCCGCAGCTCGAATGCGTTGCGGCGGTACATTCGCCAAGCACAGGCATTATCGACAGCCACGCGCTGATGCTGTCGCTGCAGGGTGACTTTGAAAATGCAGGCGGTTTGACAGTACTTAATTCACCTGTAGCCAGCGTATTTATTAACTCTGATGCTATAAAAATAGTTATGCAAGATGGTACCGAAATATATACAAAAACACTCGTTAACGCTGCTGGTTTGTCTGCGCCCTCGATTGCGCAAAGCATGCAGGGCTTAGACGCGAAGTTTGTTCCGCAAGCGTATTACGCCAAGGGCAATTACTTCACACTGAGTGGCAAATCGCCTTTTACGCGTTTGATTTACCCCGTGCCAGAAGCGGCAGGTTTGGGTGTTCATTTGACGCTAGATATGGGTGGTCAAGCCAAGTTTGGGCCGGATGTGCAGTGGGTGGAGTCATCCGACGATTTGATCGTCAACCCCGCCCGAGGCGATGCTTTTTACGCCGAAGTGCGTAAATACTGGCCTCAGTTGCAAGATGGCGCGTTGATCGCTGGTTATGCTGGCATGCGACCTAAAATCAGCGCCCCCAATGAGGTGGCAGCTGATTTTTTAATTCAAGAGCCGAAAGACCACGGTATTCCGGGTCTGGTCAATTTGTTTGGGATTGAATCGCCAGGATTGACCAGTTCGCTGGCGATTGG
>JAYUJX010000122.1:0-2142 GCA_043764955.1 Polaromonas sp. | reverse complement strand
AGCGTACAGATGGTGATCGTTTTAGAAGCTAATTTTGCTATAAATATAATAGCTACTTAGTTAATAAATACAATGGCTAGATGCATATTTTGTTGTCTAATTTGAAGGTTTAGACTGAAAGTCGGTTTGCGAGTCAACGGACTCCGAATAGTCTGCAAAAAACTCGCAGCAATCACACGAATCAGCGGATGTAATGTGCCAAGCAAGTACCGTGCCTTGCTGCGATTTCGTGCAGCCTGCTCGGATTCGATTGCCTTGGAAAGTGGCTTGTATACAAGGTTTAATGCTAATTAACTTTGTTGTAAGTGAGTCGTTTGATGTTAAATTTTAGTTAGGCGTTCATGGAAGTTATTCATTTTGGATGTAGTTCTGAGTTCATTGAAATTCGTGTGTCGAAGTCATTCTTGTCGAATGGATGGGCTCAAGTTGCGGTTGAGATCGCCGTAAACTGCTTCCAGGGGACGATTACGCCATATTTTGATTTTGTTGATTTTGATATTTTTACAAAGAAATTGAATTAGATCAATCATTTTTGAAAGACCTGCTGCAAGTGCTTTAATCCTCATGTCCGATTTAAATTGCTACAAATAAAATAGCACCTAAGGAAATAAAAACGTCGACTATATACCAATTTAAGCATATAAAACGCTATATTATTTATAGCGATACATAAAGTCTATTTCTTCTACAAAGTCTGTTGATACCGCGCCAGCATCTGCTCCTGCGTTTCAAACACCGTCTCATCTGGCAATTTACCAACCATCTGGTCGCGCAGCATTTCGCCCATGCTGGGCAGTTGGCTACGGTCAATGTGTTTGTCGGCATTCCACAAGTCTGATCGCATCAGCGCTTTGGCGCAGTGCAGGTAGCTGGCGTGCACTGAGATGCGAATTACCAGCTTGGGCACGCGGCGGCTGTCTTCGCAGAGTTTTCGCTCAGTCTCATCGGTAGAAAGCACCGCCGTGCCGTTGACACGCAGTGTTTCATCCACGCCAGGCACCATGAAAAGCAACCCGATTTGCTTGGTGGCGATGATGTTTTCCAACGTGTCCAGACGGTTGTTCCCCGGCGAATCCGCAATCAACAGCGTGCCAGCGTCCACCACCTTCACAAACCCCGCATCACCCCCACGCGGCGACGTGTCCGCCCGCCCGTCAGCGCCGTAGCTGGCAATAATGACGAATGGCGACAAGCTGATGAAGCGTTTGGCATGTCCATCCAACTGCGGCAGCTCTTTGAGTGCGGAGCGTGGGTTGGCGGGCGCATAGAGCTCGCGCAGGGCAGGGAGGGCGCGAATAGTCGTCATTAAGCCTGCACAATCGTCTCAAATCCGCCAAAGATCATCCGTTTGCCGTCAAACAGCTTGGCTGTTGGGTTGTCTTTCATGATGGGTTCTTGCATCACGGTTTTCCAAGCTTCGTCGCGAACGGTCTTTGATGGCCAGGTGATCCATGAGAAGACGACAGATTCGCTTTCTTCACGCTTAACCGCCATGGTGAATGACGTTAGCTTTCCCTCTGGCACGTCGTTGCCCCAGTTTTCGACAACATTCAATGCGCCATTTTTTTTGAAAACAACGGCCATTTGTTCGGCCAACACCCGGTAGGCTTCTTTGTTGACAGTGGGTACGGCTATAACGTATGCGTCGATGTAATTCATGGTAAACCTTAAATAAAAAAACAGGATCTAATTTATAACTAGGCTGCCACTGTGGATAAATATAGCAGGATAGAATTAAAAATCAACAAGTTAAGAGCACTAACAAATGTCAAAAAAGATTCTAATTTACGGTGGTTCTGGTGGTATCGGTGCTGCGACGGGGCGGATTTTGCGCAGCAAAGGTCACAGTTTGCATTTGGTTGGGCGTGATGCAGATCGACTTGCCGCAGTTGCCCATGAGCTTGGGGCAACATTCACGGTGGGTGATGTGAATGACCCCGCCGTTTTTGCCAGAGCAGCTGCAGAAGCTGGCGATAGTTTGGATGGCTTGGTTTATGCCGTTGGCACTATCAATTTGCGCAGTCTCAGTCGTTTGACGGAAAGCGACTTCATTACCGACTTTCGGGTCAATGCCATGGGCGCAGCACTGGCCGTTCAAGCAAGTTTGCCTGCGCTTAAAAATAGTTCAAACACGGCATCTGT
>JAYUJX010000121.1:0-2149 GCA_043764955.1 Polaromonas sp. | reverse complement strand
CACCAGCTGACCCCAAACGCTTTGGCAACCCGAAGTTTGGCGGCGGCATGATCACCGGTTCTTCCCGCACCGTGGTGGGCTATTACCAAGCGCTGCGACTGTCAGGCTTGCAGGGCAAGCTGGTGATGATGGAAGCTGCCGCAAAAGCTTGGGGCGTACCTGCATCAGAAGTGACCGCGTCCATGAGCATGGTGCGCCACGCTGGCAGCAACCGCAGCATCACCTACGGCGAGATTGCCAAAACGGCGCAAGCACCTGAAGCCAGCTACACCAGCGAGCACGTTGCGCAATTCACCATGGAGCTGATGGACTGCACGGCCAAGCTCGATGGCGACAAGATTGAGTTGTGGGTGCCGTCGCAAGCCGTGGCTTTCGTGGCCGGCGGCGTGGTGGCTGTGGGCGGATTTAAGCCTGAAAACATCAAGGTCAACATCACACTTTTGGGTGGTGGCTATGGTCGTCGTGTGGAGGCAGAACATGCCGTTGAGGCCATGTTGATCGCCAAAGCCGTGCCAGGCGTGCCAGTGCAAATGATCTGGACGTGTGAAGACGACATGTTGCGCTCCAAGCCGCGCCCATTGACGGCGCAGCATTTGATTGCGTCTGTCGATGCGCATGGATTTGGCTGCCAAATCGCCCCGCGCGATAGCTGTCATGCAAGAAGTTGCAAAAATGTCAGACTACGCCCGCCCCCGCACCGATGGACGCGCGCTGGGTTTTGCGTTTTCAGACACGTGGACGTCGTTCATCGGCATGGTGTTGAAGTGTACGTGTACCAAGGCAAGCCCACTATGCACCAAATTTGGGCGCTTACACCCTGCTTCGCGCCACGCAAACGCCCATCGTCACCCTCAAAGTGATGCCGACGGACAACGAGCCTGGCGGTATTGGTGAAGTCGGTTTGCCACCCGTTGCGCCCGCGATTGCCAATGCGATAGCCAAGTTGACGGGCAAACGTAATCGTACCCTGCCGTTTCCAGAAACTGTTTAAAAGCACTTTAAAAGCGCTTTAACCGTAAAAAGCCACCTTTAGGGTGGTTTTTTATTAGTCAATAACCCATGAATTTGACATATATATGCTATGTTTTTAATAGCAACTTAGGCAATAAATACTACGGCTAGAGGTTGATTTAAGCCTCAAAAATGGCGTACTTATGAAATATCAATAAGCTGAGCCTGTTTTATCCACTGGCTTGTCGTTATTGCCGCTCTCTAGAGCCTTCTGCTGCGCATCTGCGGCCGCTTTCATCGCCTCGTTGAGCTGGTCTTTCACCTGTGTTTGCATTTGCTTGCTTTGCTCTGCGATGTTGGCTGGCGTTGCCGGATTTGATGTGGCGTTAGCGTTTGGCGATGCCGAATTTGGTAATTGAGTTACCGCCGATAACTGACTTTTCGCCAAAAACCCAACGATGGCGACGACAATAAGAAGGCCGATGAGACTGAAAATTATGCGCATGGTTTATTTCCTTTCAAAGAGTATGAATGGTTTGCTTCTCTGGTGTATCTAGTCGGTTTAATTAACCTTCAAACCCAACCGAACCATCCAATCCGCCAAAGCCCGCTCATCCTCATTCCCAGCCGCATACATCTCATGCAGTTTGGAGTGCGACTCGGGTCGATGTTGGTTTATTTTGATTTTGCATTGCAAATCAAGCACTTGCAACTCAAACCCGACAATGCCTTTTAGCATTTTGTGCTGATATTCTGTGCCTAAATCAATCCATTGCTGCTTGTAAGCTGGCTCATGGTCGCCAATCAGTTTCTTCAACAACCGGTCTTTCGCTTCGGGTTCTTCAATCAGCGTCGCTTGCACCGTGCAATGCACGGCGATGTAGTTCCACGACGGCACCCGCGCTAAATCGGGGTAGATTTGAGGTGACAAGTAAGCGTTTGGGCCCAAAAACGTGACCACAGCTTGCGACCGCGCTTGCAAGTACTTCCAGTGCGCGTTCGGCTTGGCGCAGTGGCCGAAAAGCGTTAACCCAACATCCGTTCGCCCTGAGCTAGTCGAAGGGGTTTCTTCCACATGCAGCGGCAAATGCATCACAAATGGCAAACCCGCGTCGTCCACGCTGATCAGCGACGCAAACGGATGCGCGCGGATGATATCCAGCGCCTGGGCACGGTCTTTGGAATTGAATTGCGGAGG
>JAYUJX010000120.1:0-2151 GCA_043764955.1 Polaromonas sp. | reverse complement strand
CGCCAATGCCCCAGGCGTAGGCGGCTTGCTGCACAGCACCGGCTTCTTTGAGCGAAATCATCACGCCTGAGTAAAACTTCTCCCAGACGCGCGGCACGGCAGTGAAGACCGTGGGCGCAATCTCGCGCACGTTTTCAGGAATCGTCTCTGGGTTTTCGACAAAGTTGAGCTTGGCACCCGTATACAGCGCATGGTATTCACCACCGACCCGCTCGGCAATATGACATAGTGGTAGGAAACACATACGCTCATCGGCGGCCGTTTGCGACACCAAGGTGTTGTAACCGCGCACTGTAAAAACCAGGCCTTCATGGCTGTGCATCGCCCCTTTGGGTTTGCCCGTCGTGCCCGAGGTGTAGACCAAAATCGCCAAATCTTGCGGCTCAACCGTGGCAACGCGCTGCTTTATCGCGCCTGGTTGTTTGGCCAAATAGTCGCGGCCCAAAGCGCGCAAGCCGTCCAGACTGATGATGCCAGGGTCTTGCAGGCTGCTCAGCCCTTCCATGTCGAACACCACGATTTTGCGCAGCAAAGGCAGCTGGTCGCGCACTTCCAGCGCTTTGTCGAGTTGTTCATCGTCCTCGACAAACAGGATGGTGGTCCGGGAGTCTTCGCACAGATATTGCACCTGACTGGAGGCATCAGTAGGATAGATGCCGTTGGCAACGCCGGCAGCTGACAACACCGCCAAATCAGTCCAGACCCATTCCACCACCGTGTTGGCGAGGATGGATGCGCACTCGCCTTTGGCGAAGCCCAGAGACATCAACCCGCAGGCGATTTCACTTACGGCAACACCCGTTTGCTGCCAACTAGCGCTACGCCAGATACCCAGGTGCTTTTGTCGCAACCAGGTGGTATCTTTGCGCTGCTCGACGGCGTTCCAGAACATCGCCGGAATCGTCTCGCCCGGCATCGCAATCTCGCGATTGGGGGCCAAATCAGGGTCACTGCCAAGGTTCCAAAGCTTAGCCATGCATCATCTCCACGTCTTTTTCTTTTTCCAGCGGCGCTCACTGCGCATGCCTTCTTCTTTCATGCCCAAGTAGAACTCTTTGATGTCGTCCTTTTCCCGCAATCTGGCACAGGTGTCTTCCATCACGATGCGGCCGTTTTCCAGCACGTAACCGTAGTCAGACGCGTTGAGCGCCATGTTGGCGTTTTGCTCGACCAGCAAAATGGTGGTGCCGCGCTCACGGTTGATGCGCACCACGATCTCGAAAATCTCTTTGGTTAGTTTCGGACTCAGCCCCAGACTCGGCTCGTCCAGCAAAATCAAATCCGGGTTCGCCATCAAGGCGCGTGAGATCGACAACATCTGCTGCTGCCCACCCGACAGCAGACCTGCATCCTGTGCCGCGCGTTCTTTCAAAATTGGGAAGTAGCCATAGACGGCCTCAATGTCTTTGGCGACGCCGTCGCTGTCTTTGCGGGTGTAAGCGCCCATGAGCAAATTATCTCGAACACTTAGCAACGGAAACACTTCACGTCCCTCTGGTACGTGGCTCAAACCTTGCTGAACAATAAATGCCGGGTCTCTTGCCGTGATGTCTTGGCCTTTGAACTCGATCGTCCCCTTGCGCGGGTCGATGATGCCAGAGATGGTTTTCAAAATCGTGGTTTTGCCAGCCCCGTTGGATCCCAGCACCGTACCGATTTCACCTTTTTTGACCTGCAAGCTCACGCCGCGAATCGCCTTGATCGGACCATAGGCACTTTCGACGTTAAGTAGTTTGAGCATAGGTTGCTCTGCAGCGGACGCAGCGCCCGTTGCGTTGTTGTCTGGCAATTGACTCATGCTGCCCTCCGCAAGGAAGACACATCGTCGATAGAACCCAGATACGCCTCGATCACACCAGGGTCATTTTGCACCTCGCGCGGCGTACCCATGGCCAAGACTGCTCCTTGATTCATCGCAACCACGCGATCAGACACCTTGGACACCAAACTCATATCATGTTCCACCATCAACACGGTGATGCCGAGTTCATTTTTGATGTCCTGGATCCAAAACGCCATGTCGTCGGTTTCTTCAACGTTCAAGCCCGACGATGGTTCGTCTAACAGCAGCAATTTCGGCTCGGTGCACAAGGCGCGGCCCATCTCCACCACCTTACGTACGCCGTAGGGCAAACCGGCAACGAGCGAATC
>JAYUJX010000119.1:0-2158 GCA_043764955.1 Polaromonas sp. | reverse complement strand
GGCTGGGTTTGGGTTGCGCACAGGCGCTGCACGCTGAGGGCGTCAACGTCGTTTTGGTGGCGCGGGGCTTGGAAGTGTTGCAGCAATCTGCTATTGATTTAATAGCTTTTAAGGTATTAAATACGGCGGCTATTGGCCAATTTGAGGGTCGGAATCAGCTAAGTCAAAAAAAACAATCCAAAGTGCTCTTTGTAGCTGCAGATATCACCACCGAAGCGGGGCGGGCAGCGGCATTCTCGGTAGCTGGTGGCCCTGGTAAAGACTTTGACATCGTCATCACCAACGCAGGCGGGCCACCACCAGGCGACTTTCGCAACTGGGAGCGCGAAGACTGGCTCAAAGCGGTCGATGCCAATATGTTGACGCCGATCGAACTCATCAAAGCCACCATCGACGGCATGGCGGCGCGTGGGTTTGGCCGCGTGGTGAACATTACTTCCAGCTCCGTCAAAGCGCCGATAGAGATTTTGGGGCTGAGCAACGGCGCTCGCAGCGGCTTGACGGGCTTTGTCGCAGGCATAGCGCGTAACAGCAATTTGGTTGCCAATAACGTCACGATCAACAACTTGCTGCCAGGCACTTTTGACACCGACCGCATCAAAACCACCTTGCAAGGCCAGGCCACCAAAACGGGACAAAGCTTAGAAGAAGTCCGTGAAACACGCCGCAAAACCATTCCAGCCAAGCGTTTTGGCAATCCTGCGGAATTCGGAGCAACGTGTGCTTTTTTGTGCAGCCAGCAGGCCAGCTATATCACCGGGCAAAACATTTTGACGGATGGCGGCGCATATTCGGGCACTTATTAAATTGTCATAGCCATGCGAGCTGTCATTCCCGCGAAGGCGGGAATCCACAAGCGCCACCATGGATTCCCGCCTTCGCGGGAATGACAGTTTTCACAGGAATTTTCAATTGATTTCATCATTTATAGGAGACAAAACCATGAGCAGCATCCTTTCCAAAACAGTTCAAATCGATAAAAACGGTGGCCCTGAAGAGCTCAAGCTCGTTGAACTTGAAGTCGGCGAGCCTGGCCCAGGTCAGATTCGCATCAAACACCATGCCATTGGGTTGAACTTTATCGACGTCTACCAGCGCGCGGGTGTCTACGCTTTGCCCATGCCACTGAATCTGGGCATGGAAGCTGCCGGCGTGGTGGAAGCCGTGGGCGAGGGCGTGACCCATCTTAAAGTTGGCGATCGCGCCGCGTATGCCGCGAACCCGCCAGGCAGCTACAGCGAGTGCCGCGTCATGCCGGCGATGACGGTCTGCAAATTGCCCGATGCCATCAGTTTTGAAACGGGCGCGGCCATGATGCTCAAAGGCCTGACCGCGCAGTACCTGCTACGCCGCACGCTGCCCCAGGGCGGTTTGCAAGCTGGTGATTTTGTGCTGTTCCACGCTGCTGCCGGCGGCGTGGGGCTGATTGCCTGCCAGTGGGCTAAGGCACTGGGTTTGCAGTTGATCGGAACTGCGGGCTCGGACGCTAAATGTGCGTTGGCTAAAGAACACGGCGCAGCGTATGTCATCAACTACAACACCGAAGATTTTGCCGCACGGGTGAAAGAAATCACCGCTGAAGCCAATGCCGCCAGAGGTCTGAAACCGGGTGTGAAGGTGGTCTATGACTCCGTGGGTAAAGACACGTGGGACAAATCGTTGGATTGCCTGTTGCCTTTCGGCTTGATGGCCAGTTTTGGCAACGCTTCAGGCGTTGTTCCGCCATTTGCACCGGGTATGTTGGGAGCCAAGGGGTCGATTTACGTGACGCGTCAAACGTTGTTTAGCCATATCAGCAGCCGCGAGGCGACGCAGGCGATGGCGGATGAGCTGTTTGCGGTGGTTGAAAGCGGCGCTGTCAAAATACGCATCGACCAGCGTTACCCGCTGGCCGATGTGCAGCAAGCACACCGTGATTTGGAAGCTCGTAAAACCACGGGCTGCTCGATCATTACTTTGTAGCCTAATGTTAATGGGCTGGTGCAGACTTGCTTGCATCGAGCTTGATTAGTTTGCTAACCAAGGGGTGAACCACCTTTCGATGTGTGTAAATCAAATGCGAAAAATCTTTAACCCCTCCGCAAACTGCGATTTTGATGAGCCCTTGTTGCTGCGTTAAGTAAGACTCTAGCCAATCAGCTGCTGGAAAAATGCCCAT
>JAYUJX010000118.1:0-2166 GCA_043764955.1 Polaromonas sp. | reverse complement strand
TCAATGGGTGTGGTGATAGATGCGTTGTATTGTTTGGTCCAACGGCCAATTTGGCGCTCAAAATAATTACCCGGTTTGCCATAGCCGCTCAAGCCTTGCTTTTCAACATTCACCTTGTGCAAGGCTGAAATCACACGATTCATCTCGCTATAAATTTCGCCGCGTTGTGTTTGCGTCATACCTGGCAAAGCTTGGTCCCACAGCACACGGCCATTCATGCATTCCATCACGTAAAAGGCGCGGCCAATCACGGCTTCGTCTTCGCACAGGCAATACATTTTTGGCACAGGCACATCAGTGCCCTGCAAGCCACTCATCACCGCAAATTCACGCTCGACAGCGTGGGCGGATGGCAGCAACTTAGCCACCGGCCCAGGCTTGGCACGCATCACGTAGCTCATGCTGGGGGTGACGAGTTTGTACGTGGGGTTCGACTGTCCACCTTTGAACATTTCAACGGTAAGCGGGCCTTTGAAACCTGCTAGGTGTTGGTCTAGATAATTGCTCAGTGCGGTGACATCAAACAAGTGCTTTTCAGACACCTCTTTGGTCCCGACAAAATGTTCGAAATTTGACATCATTCCTCCACAACAGTTATTCGACTCAGCGCGTCGCGGTCGCGTATCACCAAGCCGCCTGGTTCGATGCGCAGCACCCCATCGCGCTCCATGGCTTTGAGTTCTTGGTTGACGCGTTGACGTGACGCACCCAGCAGTTGTGCCAGCTCTTCTTGCGCCAGTTGCAGACTAATACGCATTTCAGCGCCGTTGTCTAAATTGGGCACGCCATAACTGCGCACCAAATGCACCAATTGCTTGGCCAAACGCGCCCGCAGTGGCAGCGTGTTCAGGTCTTCTACCAAGCCAAACAACTGGCGAATCCGCCGTGCATGCAAGCGCAGCATGGCTTCGTACAGTTCGGTGTGAAGCGCCAAAATTTTCTTGAAATCAGCCTTCGCTACGCACAAAATGGTCGTCTCACCATGCGCATAAGCGTCATGTGTGCGTCTGTCGCCGTCGAAAATAGACACATCGCCAAACCAGATGCCTGGCTCCACATAGGTCAGCGTGATTTGCTTACCCGACACCGAGGTTGAGCTTACTCGTACAGCGCCTTTGGCACATGCAATCCATGTCTCTGGCGGTTCGCCACGGGCGGCGATCAAGTCACCATCACGGTAACGTTTGACGTAGGCGCATCGTAAAATGTCGTGCCGCAAAGACGGTGATAGGGATGAGAACCAGCGACCTGAATTGATCGCTTCTCGTTCTTCTACAGTCAGGATGGGTTCGTCCATGGGGGCTAAGTACTAACTTTAATAAAGTGGAAGGCTTCTTGTGTGTGCATTGTCGCGCTAGCTGCACCTCAGCTGCATACCAAGTGTCGCTTGGGCGTCAAGAACGCATCAATACACTGAACTTAACTCATTTTTAGAGCTTATCAACCCGTCTGCAGAGATGAAAGTAAATATTTGTTACCTAAAGGCTGCGTAAAGTTGAGTCATACCCCCCCAACCAGCGGCGCTAAATGTATGATGCCGATCATGATTTTTCACGGCTTATCAATTTCACTTTCATCCAAATCCTTTTTTCCCGAGATCCGTGCCCTCTGCGTATCGCTTTTGGCGGCGGTACTTGCTGGTTGTATATACAGTTCTAAAAGCCAGCATATCGACTACATCGCCCACCCAACGCCGCCAAAGCAGGTCGCGCAGCTCATTCAGCCAACGCTGCATGTGCAGCCATCGCTTCGATTACAACCCTCGCCAAGCAGCCACGCAGACGCAACTTGCGCATCCGCATCAAATTTTCAGTCAGACATGCTGAGCCGCGTCAACAGCATTCGCGCCGCAGGCGCTGTGTGTGGCGGCCAGCGTTACCCAGCCGCAGCGCCTTTGCGTTGGAACAGCAAGCTGCAGCATGCAGCAGCCGTGCACTCAAACGACATGGCCGACCACAACTTTTTTAACCACAAAAGCGCCACCAACGGCACCACGTTACCAGAACGTCTGCGTAGCGTGGGCTACAGATACCAAGCTGCTGGTGAAAACATAGGCGCGGGCCCCGACACTGTGGCGCAGGTTGTTGATATGTGGGTTGCCAGTCCAGGCCACTGCGTGACCTTGATGACCGCCAACTTTGTTGACCTAGGCGCTAGCTGCAAAAA
>JAYUJX010000117.1:0-7936 GCA_043764955.1 Polaromonas sp. | reverse complement strand
CTTTGGCGCAACGCGTGCCTGTGGCGGTTGAGCTGGACTAAGTCCGAAATTGACACATCGCATGCCCGAGCTGAACTGCGCCGCCTGCTTCCCAAGTCGGGTTAAACGCCATCGTTTTTGAACGACTCTCAGGAAAAAGCATCACCACGGTAGAGCCCAGCATGAATCTGCCCATTTCGTCCCCTTGTTTGAGGGAAATAAGCTCATCGTCATACCGCCACTCGCGAACGTCAGCGCTGCGTGGCGGGTTGATCTGCCCGTGCCAAACGGTTGCCATGCTGCCGACGATAGTTGCACCCACCAAAACGAGTACAAACGGCCCTTGAGCGGTGTCAAACACGCAAACCACGCGTTCATTACGCGCAAACAGACCCGGCACGCCACGTGCGGTGGTGGGGTTGACTGAAAACAAGTCGCCTGGCACGTAAATCATGCGCGTCAAACGGCCATCGCAAGGCATGTGGATGCGGTGGTAGTCTTTGGGGCTAAGGTAAACCGTCGCAAAACTGCCGTTTTGAAATTGTGCCGCCAAGGTGCTGTCGCCACCGACCAAGGCTGTGGTGGAATAGCTGTGTCCTTTGGCTTGGAAGATTTGATCTTGCTTGATATCGCCAAACTGGCTGATGGCGCCGTCTACAGGGCAAATCAGCTCGTCTTCTGCCAAAGGGCGTGCACCTGGTTTTAAGGCCCGTGTAAAAAAATCGTTGAAAGTGGCGTAGCTGCTGATGTCAGGATTCAGAGCCTCCGCCATGTTCACTTGATAGCGTTGGACAAACCAGCGGATCACTGAAGTGGTTAAGTTACCTCTGGCTTGACTGGCAAAGCGGCCAGCCAGTGTTGTTATAAGCTGTTTTGGCAGCAGATATTGTGGCAATACTTTTAGGCGATGAATCACAATGGCATCCTAGCAAGGTTCAGGCAAAAACAGGGTTGTACTTTACTTCAGCCAGCCACGTTTGCGGAAATACCACATAGGCACCAAGGCGCTGGCTAGCATGAGTAGCAGTGCATAAGGGTAGCCAATCGACCAATCTAACTCTGGCATAAATTTGAAATTCATGCCGTAAATACTGGCGATCAAAGTAGGCGGCAGCAAAGCCACGCTGGCCACGGAGAAGATTTTGATGATCTTATTTTGGTTGATGTTGATGAAGCCGACGGTGGCATCCATCAAAAAGTTGATTTTTTCAAAAACAAAGGCGGTGTGAGAGTCCAGCGAATCAATATCGCGCAAAATTTGCCGTGCTTCTTCAAACTGCTCTGCATTCAGCATTTTGCTGCGCATGACAAAACTCAGCGCACGACGCGTGTCCATCATGTTGCGGCGAATCGTGCCGTTCAAGTTCTCATGCCGTGCAATCGCACCCAGGACTTCACCAGCCAAGGCATCCGTCACATCGCCTGACAACACTTGCCGGCTGACGGTCTCTAAACCATCGTAAATACCTTCCAGGGTATCGGCAGAATACTCAGCATCGGCGTCAAATAATTTGAGAAGTACTTCTTTGGCGTCTTCTAGCAGGCCAGGTGCTCGGCGCGCACGCATGCGCAAAAGCCTAAAGACGGGCACATCCTCATCGTGAATGGAGAATAAAACGCCGTGGCTTTTGAGTTGTGTGTTGGTTAAATTCAAAATAAATGCCACGCGAACCGTACCCGGTTCATCGTCATCGGCAACTAAAAAGTCGGAGCGAATATGTAAATCACCATTGTCTTCTTCGTAAAAGCGGGCGGACTCTTCGATGTCTTCGTCCATTGCGTCTTCTGGAATCGACAAACCGTAATGTTGTTTGATCCAGCGTTTTTCTTCTAAAGTGGGTGACTCCAAATCTACCCAAATAGGCTGAAACTTGGTGAGTTCTTCTAGCGACTCGATCTCTTCTTGGAAAAGTCGACCATTGGCTAGGGAAAAGATGTTGAGCATGGCTCCCTCCCGAAATAAGGTTGCATTAAAAAAGGGGTGGTTTAGCTTTCAACCCCAATGCAAACACCCATGCGTTCAAAGCAGGGTTATTTGGGAGTTAAAAGCTACCGACTAGGGTAGGTTTCCAGGCGATTGCTCCGTTATTTGTAATGAGTTGATTATGGCACCTTATGTGCCTTTTGTGAGGGTTGATTACTAAGTGATAGAGTCAGAGGTTGATTTAGGAAAATATGTCGACACAAGCACCAAGCTCTCTGCCTCGTTCACTCTCGCCTAAGCGAGAACTCTGGCTTTTGCTCACCTTAGCGGGGATCCAATTCACCCACATCCTTGATTTCATGATCATGATGCCTTTGGGGCCGCAATTTACACGCATTTTCTCCATCACAGACGCGCAGTTTGGCATGTTGGTGTCGGCATATACCTTGGCTGCGGGTGTATCAGGGCTGTTGGCAGCCACTTATTTGGATAAATTTGACCGTAAAAAGCTACTTTTGGCACTTTACGTCCTGTTTGGCTTGGCTACGCTGGCCTGCGGCTTAGCGCCGACTTATTACACCTTGATGCTTGCGCGAGTTTTGGCGGGTATCTTTGGCGGAGTCTTGTCAGCCTTGTCGCAAACGATTATTGCTGACGTCATTCCGTTTGAGCGGCGTGGTCGAGCTATGGGCATCGTGATGACATCGTTTTCCGTTTCAACTGTAGCGGGCGTGCCTTTGGGTTTATTTTTGGCGGCGCATTTCAGTTGGCATGCTCCGTTTTTTGGAATCGCAGCGCTGGTTGGACTTTTGGCGGCCGGTGCCTACATCACGTTGCCGCCACTTGCCGACCATTTGAAAATAGCCAACAAACCCTCAGCTTGGAGCGGTATCAAGCAGGTGCTTGCTGATGGTAACCACTTGAGGGCATTTGCTTTTTCAGGGCTGCTGATGTTTGCTGGTTTTACAGTGATCCCCTTCATCACTATCTATCTGCAAACCAATGTAGGCTGGCGCACCGATCAAGTGCCGTATGTGTATTTGTGCGGTGGCTTGGTGACCCTGCTGACAGCGCGCATCATTGGTGTGTTGACAGATCGTAAGGGGAAAGTATTCATGTTTCGCTTGATGGCTTGCTTGGTCATCGTTCCCATGGTTATTACCACGCTCACAGAAGGCTGGCCAATGTGGGCAGTATTGCTGGTTTCAACGGCCTTTTTTGCCTGCATGAGTGGACGCATGATTCCAGGCATGGCCATCATCGCATCTGCCGCTAATCCCCAATTGAGAGGCACATTCATGGCCTTGAATTCAGCTGTTCAGTCGGCTGCAATGGGTGTGGCTGCCTTCATTGGCGGCTTAATCATCAGCCGCGATGCACAAAATTTAGTACAGAACTACTGGATAGCCGCGGTAGTCGGTGCCAGCGCGAGTCTTGCAGCCATTTTTGTGGTCGGCAAGTTGAAGTTGTATCAATCTAGCACGCAAGCTGCCAAATAAGCCGTTGCACGGGCTTACATCAAATACTAGAAAAATTTGCAGAAAAGCTTGCTTGGCTACTTGCAAATGTTGAACGGTGAGCGCATAGTAAAGTTACTTGAGGGAAGGTTTCAAGATTTAGCTTAAACCCTCAGGTGTTGCTTGCGCACCGAGTTGCTGTATACGAAAAGTTAGCTCAATGCGTGTTTTGCTTTTGTTTTAGGAGGCTACGTATGAATTTGACAATCAGCGGTCACCATCTTGAAGTTACCCCAGCGTTACGCAGCTATGTAACGGCTAAGTTAGATCGAATTACACGGCATTTTGACCAACTGGTTGATGTGAAAGTTTTACTAACGGTAGAAAATCAAAAGGAAAAAGACCGACGACAGCGCGCTGAATGCAATATTCATGTCAAAGGCAGTGATATGTTTGCTGAAAGTTCGCATGAAGATTTATATGCTGCGGTCGACGATCTGGTCGACAAGCTGGATCGACAAGTCGGACGCCACAAAGACAAGGTGAAAGATCACCATCACGATGCACCAAAACGCTTGATGTAGTCAGTTACGACAGCACAGCTTTAGTTGTAAAAACTGTACCGCCCTACAAAAAGCTTTCAGGTGAGAGCTGTTTGTAGGGCGGTTTTGCGTTTGAAGCAAAATTTGGTTCATTTCCCTAAAATTTAGGGCGAATTCATTCTTGATTCATAGCTCGGTGCATAATCTCTTTCCACGTATGAACAGACTTTCCAGCATATTGCCCGCTCCACAAGTGCTTGTGGGCGTAGAGGCTACCAGCAAAAAACGCGCTTTTGAGGAAGCTGGTTTGTTGTTTGAACAGCTGCACGGCTTGAACCGTGCTACGGTGACAGACAGCTTGTTTGCGCGTGAGCGACTAGGCTCCACAGGTCTTGGGCATGGTGTAGCCATCCCTCATGGCCGCATCAAGGGCATGAAAACGCCCATGGCGGCCGTCTTTCGGTTGGCGCAACCTATTGGTTTCGACGCGCCAGATGAGTTGCCCGTTAATTTGTTGATTTTTTTACTGGTGCCCGAAGCGGCAACGCAGAAGCATCTCGAAATTTTGTCTGAAATCGCGGAATTATTGAGCGATACAACGTTACGCGATAAGTTGCAAACGACACAAGACGCTGTTCAACTGCACCACTTGATTACTGGCTGGCTGGCAACCCAAGGCGTTGCATGAAGCCCACCGTTGTTAGTGCAGACGTTCTATTTGAAGCCTTTCGAACCTACTTGAAGTGGGACTGGCTGGTCGGTTTGGCGGCTTCTGAGCGCCGATTTGATGAGGTTGCCGTTCGCGCAGCGCGTTCAAGTGCTGATTTGGTGGGTTATCTCAACTACATCCATCCTTATCGTTTACAGGTTTTAGGCGAGCGCGAAGTCGCTTATTTGACCAATGGCACTGAGGCGGACTGTGCGCGGCGTATCGCCAGAATCGTCAAGCTTGAACCGCCTTTGCTGGTACTCGGTGATGGGCAAACGCCGCCACCTAGTTTGCTGACTTTATGTGAGCGTGCTCAAATCCCATTATTTGCGACCAAAGAATCTGCCGCTTTTGTGATCGATGTGTTGCGCGCTTACCTGGCCAAGCATTTTTCTGACCGCACCACCATGCATGGCGTGTTCATGGATATTTTGGGTTTGGGTGTGATGATCACCGGCGAATCTGGGCTGGGTAAAAGCGAGTTAGGCTTGGAGTTGATTTCCCGTGGTAACGGCTTGGTGGCTGACGATGCGGTGGATTTATTTCGTATCAACCAAACCACCATTGAAGGCCGCTGTCCCGATTTGTTGCAGAACTTGCTAGAAGTGCGTGGCATTGGATTGCTGGATATTAGGGCTATTTTTGGAGAAACAGCCGTTCGCAGACGTATGCGTTTGAAGCTGATCGTTCATTTGGTGCGCCGCGAAACCATGGAGCGCGACTACGACCGCATGCCCTCTGTGCCTTTAACGCAGGATGTCCTCGGCATTCCCGTGCGTAAAGTGGTGATTCAAGTCGTGGCAGGTCGAAATATTGCGGTTTTAGTCGAAGCCGCTGTTCGCAACACTATTTTGCAACTACGCGGTATTGATACCTATGAAGAATTTGCCCAGCGCCAGCGCAAAGCGATGGACGCTGGTTAATTTCAAAGAAAAGCGGATGGAGCGGCTAAGTTTGTCGCCCCGTATTGGGTTTAATCAAATTCGGGCATTTCGCCTTGGTGCAGTTGGCATACAGGCTCAAAGCGTGCTCAGCAATCGTAAAACCTTTCGCCTTGGCAATGGCTTTTTGCCGTTTTTCAATCTCTTCGTCAAAAAACTCTTCAACCTTGCCACAGTCTAGGCAAATCAAATGATCGTGGTGGTGTCCTTCGTTGAGCTCATACACGGCTCTGCCACCATCAAAACTGCTGCGCGTCAAAATACTGGCTTGCTCAAATTGAAGCAACACGCGGTAAACGGTCGCCAGCCCAATGTCCGTACGATCTTGCAAGAGGATGCGGAACACATCTTCAGCGGTCATATGGCGCGGCTCACCCTTCTGGAAAATTTCCAAAATCTTCAAGCGAGGCAAGGTTGCTTTCAAGCCCGTATTTTTTAGTTCGTCAATAGTGCTCATAAATGTGCTTTATTTAGGCTTATTATTTGGATAATTTAGTGATGCTTTGCAGCCGCTACAATGACTTCATCATATCGTTATAGTCACCTATTATGAATACTACACTGCAGACATCTTATCGCACCGTTAAATTTTTGTTTTTAGCACTGGCCATTAGCCTGCTCGCGGCTTGTGGGTCTGTTGTGTATAAAACCGAAGTCGCTCAGGGTAATTTTGTTTCAAAAGAACAAGTTGCGGCACTGAAACCAGGCATGCCACGTTTGCAAGTGGCAGATATTTTGGGTACGCCGCTTTTGGTCAGCGTTTTTCATGCAGACCGTTGGGAATATGTGTTTAATTTGAAGCGCCAAGGTATAGCGACACCTTCCTACAAACTCACCGTTTATTTCAAGGGTGATGCGCTCGACAAAATTGACGGCGGCAACATGCCCACAGAGCAAGAATTCATTGAAACTTTGTCTGGCAATAAGAAGTAAGAAGTAAGAAGTAAGAAGTAAAGATTAAAAAAATAATGAACGACGTGAATTCCGCAAAACTACGCCTAGCCGTCGCTGGCGCAAGTGGCCGCATGGGCCACATGCTGATAGAAGCTGTGAACGCTGCTGATGATTGTGTATTGGCTGGAGCCCTTGATATTGCTGCCTCACCAGCTATCAATTTTGATGCACTTCAATATATGGGTAAGCTAAGTGGTGTATTGGTGACCCATGACTTGCATCGCGGTTTGGCCAATGCGCAAGTGATGATGGATTTCACGCGACCTGAAGGAACATTGGCGCATTTACAAGTTTGCCGCGAACTAGGCGTTAAAGCTGTGATCGGCACAACGGGCTTTTCTGATGCGCAAAAAGCCGAAATCGCCGAGATTGCCAAAGACATTGCGATTGTGATGTCTCCTAATATGAGTGTGGGTGTCAATGTCACTTTCAAGCTGCTTGAAATGGCTGCGAAAGCGCTCAATACGGGTTACGACATTGAAGTCATCGAAGCGCACCACCGCCACAAAATCGACGCGCCATCTGGCACGGCTCTGAAAATGGGCGAAGTGATCGCTGAAGCTTTGGGTCGTGATTTGAAAGACTGCGGCGTTTTTGAGCGCTATGGCGTTACTGGTCCACGCGACCCTTCCAGCATTGGCTTTGCCACCATTCGAGGGGGCGACATTGTGGGCGACCATACGGTGATGTTCGCAGGTACAGGCGAACGCATAGAAATCAGCCACAAAGCGTCCAGCCGCGAGTATTACGCCAAAGGCAGCTTGATGGCAGCGCGTTTCTTGGTCGACAAGCCAAATGGTTTGTTTGACATGTTCGACGTGCTGAATTTGCGCTGATTTGGTTGCAAAACTTTAATTTGCTCAACGCATGAACGCCTTTCAATTTATCCTCCAAGGCGATGCCATCAGCAAAGCGGTGGCGATTTTGCTGCTGTTGATGTCTGTTGTCAGTTGGGTGGTGATTTTGCTGAAATCGTGGACTTTGCGCAGTGCGAATGCCGATGTGGCACGCAGCACAGCGGCTTTTTGGCAGTCTGCCACGGTTGAATCAGGTTTGCAGCAAGCCACAGCTTTTGACCGTTCTTCTCTCGTATTCCCATTGATTGCGGCAAGTCAAACCATCAATGCCCGAAGCGAAGGTGAAGTTTCTACACTCGCGCAAGTTGGCGACAAAGCCCAACAACTCACCCGCGTGCTGCGTGATGCCTTGCATGGCATCGTTAACCAGCTGAATTTTGGTCAAGTTTTATTGGCAACAGTTGGCTCTACCGCACCGTTTGTGGGTTTGCTCGGTACGGTTTGGGGTATTTACCACGCACTCACCAGCATTTCTGGCGCGGGGCAAATGACGATTGCGCAGGTGTCGGGCCCCGTCGGCGAAGCGCTGGTGATGACCGCTGCTGGCTTGGTCGTCGCCATTCCTGCTGTTCT
>JAYUJX010000116.1:0-2172 GCA_043764955.1 Polaromonas sp. | reverse complement strand
TCATGAAATGCTCTGCCGCATCGGTCATGACGACTTGTACGGTAGCGCCCTCTTTGACCATGGCACGGCACAGCTCTGCCGCTTTGTAGGCCGCAATGCCACCTGATAGGCCGAGAACGATGTGTTTGCCAGCTAGTTCGCCAATCAGTTTGCCGTTTATAGCTTCGATTTGTGTACTCATGGTCGAGGTTTAGTAGTAATTCACAAGAAATATCGTTACAAAGATCGCTTTTTCAATGCTTAGCAATGTACCAGACCTTTATAATTAGCATTTCCACCTCCTTGGACGTTTAGCTGTCCATTCTGGCATGACCAAATTTGTATTCGTTACCGGCGGTGTGGTGTCTTCCTTAGGCAAGGGCATCGCATCTGCATCATTGGCCGCACTTGTAGAGTCGCGTGGCCTCACAGTCACCCTCATCAAGCTGGACCCCTACCTCAACGTCGATCCCGGCACCATGTCGCCGCTGCAGCACGGCGAGGTATTTGTGACGGACGACGGTGCTGAGACTGACTTGGACTTGGGCCACTACGAGCGTTTCATCGAGACGCGGATGCGCAAGTCCAACAACTTCACCACCGGCCAAATCTACCAAAGCGTACTCGATAAAGAGCGCCGTGGCGACTATTTGGGTAAAACCGTGCAGGTGATTCCGCATGTGACCAACGAGATTCAAGAATTCGTCAAACGCGGCGCGCGTTTTGGCGAGGCAGATGCGGTAGACGTGGCAATCGTAGAAATCGGCGGTACGGTGGGCGACATTGAATCGCTGCCATTTTTAGAAGCCGTGCGCCAAATGAGCCTGAAAATGGGCCCGACGAATACGGCATTTGTCCACTTGAGCTATGTGCCGTGGATAGCAGCGGCTGGCGAACTGAAAACCAAGCCAACCCAGCACACCGCCAAGCAGTTGCGCGAAATCGGCATCCAAGCCGACGCTTTGATTTGCCGCGCTGACCGCCCTATTCCGCCAGACGAATGCGCCAAAATTTCGCTGTTTTGTAATATTCCCGAAGCCGCCGTGATCAGCATGTGGGATGTGGACACCATCTACAAAGTGCCGCGCATTTTGCACGAACAAGGCTTGGACGATTTGATTTGCGACAAGCTGCGCTTGGTCACCAAACCAGCCAATTTGAAGCGCTGGGACGATTTGGTGCATGAAACGGCCAACCCGACAGGCGAAGTCCGCATTGCCATGGTGGGCAAATACATTGATTTGGGCGACAGCTACAAATCTCTGAACGAAGCGATTCGCCACGCGGGTATGAAAAACCATGTCAAAGCGATCATCAGCTATATCGACTCTGAAACCATCGATGCAGACACAGCAGCACAGTTAGCCCAATACGACGCTATTTTGGTACCTGGCGGCTTTGGCGAGCGTGGCGTGGAAGGCAAAATCAGCACGGCTCGCTTCGCACGGGAAAGCAAGATCCCCTATCTCGGCATTTGCTTGGGCATGCAAGTGGCAACCATTGAATTTGCACGCAACGTCGCGGGCTTGAAAGACGCCAACAGCACTGAGTTTGCCCCGCACGGCCCACACCCTGTCATTGCTTTGATCACCGAATGGAAAGACGCTGACGGCACCATCAAAACCCGCAACGCGAATTCTGACATGGGCGGCACCATGCGCCTGGGTGCGCAAAGCTCTGACGTTGCCAAAAACACCATCGCCCACAGCATTTATGGCGACGTGGTCACCGAGCGCCATCGCCATCGTTTTGAAGCCAACGTCAACTATTTAGATCAATTGCGCAAAGCAGGTTTGGTGATTTCTGCGTTGACGCAGGAAGACCATTTGACCGAGATTGTGGAACTGCCAAGCAGTGTTCACCCGTGGTTTGTTGGTGTGCAGTTTCACCCAGAGTTCAAATCGACGCCTTGGAACGGACATCCGCTGTTCAACGCGTTTATCAAAGCGGCGTTGGAGCACCAAGCGGCTGGTAAAACCTTGAAGGCAGGCGCTGCGATGAGCCGCCTCGAGCAAGGCAGCATCCCCTCGGGGGGCAGCGCTGCACACGAAGTGGCAAGCGTGGGGGTCACATTGTCATGAAACTTTGCGGACATGAAATCGGTTTAGATAAACCGTTTTTCTTGATTGCTGGCACGTGTTCGATTGAAGGCTTGGAGATGTCCATAGAGGTCGCCGGTCGGCTCAAAGAAGC
>JAYUJX010000115.1:0-7951 GCA_043764955.1 Polaromonas sp. | reverse complement strand
GAATCCCGTCCGGCAAGTATTTCCGGCAACGCTTTGACTTGTGCATACAGCGGCGTGAAGTCCGGCGCGGTCATGTCGAAAAGCTGCTGAAAGCTGTCGATCACAAAATATGTTTGCTGGTAGCTGTCAATCTTGTAACGCGTGCGCATAGTGCGCACCGGTTCAAGGGGCAGGCGTTGCGGCTCGGGGCTGTGCACGGCGTGTTGCAGCTCACCGCTGGAGCTGAGGATGCCCGCACCATAGGCACGCAGGCCATCGGTTTGCTGAATCAGCCCAAACTCGATCGTGTACCAATACAAGCGTGACAACTGCTCGCAGGCGTTCAAACCGTGCGCCTTCAAGCCGCCTGCGCCATAAGCCTGCATGTGGTCTGCGAACACGGGGTTGAACAGCAGCGGCACGTGGCCAAACAGGTCGTGAAAGACGTCGGGTTCGACGATGTAGTCAAACTCTTCGGGGGTGCGAATCCAATCCGTCACGGGGAATTTACGCTCTGACAGCAGGGTGAAAAATGCCAGTTCAGGAATCAAACCAGGCACTGCCACGACCTGCCAGCCCGTCGCTGGAAAAAGCTTCACGTTGATATCGTCGAAACGCGGAATCTGATCGCTCGCGCCCAGCGACGGCAGCGCGGCGATGAAGGTGTCGCACGCCAAACCGGGCAACAAGGCGCTTTGCCGCGCGTACAAGCGGCGGTAGGTATCGTGGTCTTGCGCGGTATAGATGGCGTAGTTTTGCGGGCAGGTGTAATCGCTGCTCACCAAACCATCACGCGAGTAATCCCCCCTAGGTGGTCGCGTTGAGTTACCGTAAACGGTTGGTTGGATGCTTGGTGGGTTAGTCATATCAAGCCGTCAGAATTCAATCAATCTTAATCCCCGCCGCCTTGATCAGCGCACCATATTTGGCATGCTCGCTTTGTACAAATTTGGCAAAGTCTGTAGGGCTGAGGCGCTCGGGTGTGAAGCCCATTTTGCTGAATTTCTCTTTGTTTTCCGGGGTACTCATGGCATCAGCGAATGCTGCGGCGTATTTTTGAACATCAGCATCTGCCACGTGGTTGGGGGCGAAAATGCCAAACCAGGTGGACACGTCAAAACCTTTGATGCTGTCGTTGATGGGCGGCACATCGGGCAGGGCTTTGCTGCGTTTTTGCGTGGTCACGCCCAGCGCCAGCAGCTTGCCAGCGCGAATTTGCGGCAGCGCGGAGGCTAGGTTGTCAAACATCACATCGACCTGGCCAGACAGCAAACCCAGCTGCGCTGGCCCTGCGCCCAAGTACGGGATGTGCACCATGCTTGATTTGGTCAGTGATTTCAGCATTTCCCCCGCAATGTGGCCAATGCTGCCATTTCCGCCCGAGCTGTAGTTCAGTCTACCGGGGTTCTTTTTGATGTGAGCCACCAGGTCTGCTGTGCTGCGAATGTTGAGTTTGGCAGCCACATCAGCGTTGATGACCAACACATTAGGAATCTGCGCCACCAAGCTCACGGGTTTGAAGTCTTTGAGTGGGTCGAAAGGGTAGTTAGGCATCAGCCACGGGTTGGCCGCGTGCGTGGCAACTGCGCCCATCAGCAGCTGGTTGCTACCAATGGCAGATTTAGCCACTTGGTTAGCCCCAATGGTGCCGCCAGCGCCGGGTTTGTTTTCGACAATGATCGTGCTGTCTAATTTGCCACGCGCGTCTTCGGCCAAAATGCGGGCAGAAATATCCAGTGGCCCGCCAGCAGGGTAAGGCACGACGATAGTCATGCTCTTGCCGCCGCTTTGGGCGAATGCCGCTATTGGCAAAGCAACCAGTAAACCGGTTAAACATGTGGCTAAACATTTGGAAAAAGTAGCAGGCAACATTAAAAACCCTTCAAGCAATGACATAGACAACGAATACTGCCATCGTAAACTTAAATCGCGGAATTGTGGCAGGGCTGCAATTCAGCTAGCGTAAACGTGAAAATGCGCATAAAGTCACATCATCCGAGAGTGTTACGCCTAAAAAGCCCTATTTTTTGCTGCGCTGCAACAAAATTGCTGGTAATTTCAGGGAAAACCCGTATATTGGAGTTATGGATAAAACCAACACCCGTTCTAGCTTTCCGCTGGTACCGATTCGCTCTTTGGGGCCGCGGCATCGTGAGCGCATTGCCAAGCATTTGCTGGCGCTGGACGGGTCTGATCGTTACCTGCGTTTTGGCTACGCTGCGTCAGATGAGCAAATCAACCGCTATGCCGAGGGCTTGAATTTTGAGCGCGACGATATCTACGGCATTTTCAACCGCAAGCTGGAGTTGATCGCCATGGCGCATGTGGCTGTGGGCGACGAGCCTGAGCAGGCTAAACATGCTGAGTTTGGCGTATCCGTTCTGAAAGCCGCACGTGGCCGAGGTTTTGGCGCACGCCTGTTTGACCGCGCGGTGATGCACGCCCGCAACGAGGGGCGCGACACCTTGTTTATCCATGCCCTGAGTGAAAACACCGCGATGCTGAAAATTGCACGCAACGCGGGCGCGACGGTGGAGCGCAGCGGCTCAGAGTCTGACGCTTATCTCAAACTTCCTGCCGCTACACTGGCAACGCGCTTGACCGAGATGGTGGAAGACCAAATGGCTGAGGTTGATTATGGCTTCAAGCAGCAGGCCAAACATTTCCAAGAGCTGGTGAGCAGCATTCAAGGCGACTAGGTCGTATTCAGTCGCTTTTTCGACCCAAAAAGCAAAAAATCGGACCTGTCACTGGAATCCGCTATCCTAGAGGCTTCGCAACAACCGCGCTCAGAGTACTTTGCTGTGACATCAGTGAGCGCCACCATAGTGTCAGAACCCAGTTCATCGTCTGTTCAAACCTCTCAGGGCAATCAAAACCCCCATGCAGCACAGGCAGACAAACGCTCGTTATTTCAAAAAATAGTCGAATTCATCAACCCCGGGCCAGACTCCACGGACGAGCTGATTGAGACGCTGGCCGAGGCCGAAGGCAACGACGTGATCGGCGCGCAAAGCCGAGCCATGCTCGAAGGCGTGATCCGCATGGCCGACATGAGCGCGGGTGACGTGATGGTGCCCGTGACGCGGATTGATCTGTTGGATATTGATTCGACCATGGATGAGCTGATGCACCAAGTCATCGACACGGCGCACTCGCGTTTTCCCGTGTTTGAGGGCGAGAAAGACAACATCATTGGCGTATTGATGGCCAAAGACCTGCTGAAACTGCAGCGCGCGCCTGAGTTGAACATCCGCGCCCTACTGCGCCCACCCGTTTTTGTACCCGAAACAAAGGGGCTGAACGATTTGTTGCGCGAATTCCGTGGCAACCGCAACCACTTGGCCATCGTCATTGACGAGTTTGGCCGCATGGCGGGTTTGTTAACGATTGAAGACGTGTTGGAAGAAATCGTTGGTGAAATCGAAGACGAATTTGACATCGTGGAAGACGAAGGCGACATTTTTGGTTTGGCCGACAAAACCTACCGCGTCAGTGGCGACACAGCCATCGAGCGCGTCAACGACGCTTTCAAGGTCACGTTGCTGGAGTCGGATTCTGACAACCAGTTCGACACCATTGGCGGCTTGGTCGCGCATGAAATGGGCCACGTACCGAAGCGCGGCGAGCGTACGGTGCTGAACGGCTTGAGCTTCACCGTGCTGCACACCAAGGGTGGTGCGGTGAAGTGGTTCAAGGTCATGCCTGAGCATATGGCAGAGTAAATTCATGCAATTTGTGGTTCTTTTGATCGCGGGCTGGGCGCAATCGCTCAGTTTGGCTTGGCCTTTTGGTTTGGAAATACCTGTTTTAGGCATCGAGCGTGGCTTAGCTGTGTGGTGGCTGCAAATCTTGGCGATGATGGTGTTTGTGCAGTCGCTTTTGAGTGCTGCAACGGTTAAACAAGCGGCTAGCCGCACTTGGGTGTTCAGCACGGCGTGGCTGTGCGGCAGCATTTGGTGGCTGTATGTTTCTATGCACACGTATGGCGGTTTAGCACCGTGGTTGGCGGCGTTTGCGGTGCTGTTGCTCAGTGGCTGTATGGCGTTGTTCTATGTGCTTTTCATCGCGTTTTTCAAACGAATATTTGTGCGAGATAATGAGGCTGTAGCCGGCGTAAATACTGCCTGGATAGCTATTATTTTTGCATCATCTTGGATGCTCGCAGAGTTGGCGCGTGGCACGTGGTTAACTGGCTTTCCCTGGGGTGCCGTGGGCTATGCGCAACTGGACGGACCGTTGGCGACTTTAGCACCGTATGTGGGCGTTTATGGCATGAGTTTTGTGGCAGCGTTTGTCGCGGCTTTGCTACTGCAGTTGCTGAAATCAGGGCTACGAAAACCCAATAATCCTGTCATTTTCCAAAGTGCTGCCATCGCTGCTTTGCTGCTAGTGTTGCCAAAATTAGCTTTGAACTGGCTACCTACAGACACCGGCAAAACCGCACCACTGCAAGTCACGCTGCTGCAGGGCAACATTCCGCAAAACGAGAAGTTTCAAGCCGGCTCTGGCGTGGCAACGGCGCTGGCATGGTATGCCGAGCAGCTAGACAACGTGCAAACGGGGCTGGTCGTCACCCCCGAAACCGCCATTCCCCTGTTGCCGCAAAACCTGCCGCCCGAGTATTGGCGCAATCTGCAACAGCCCTTTAAAGCCGAAAACGGGCAAAAAGCTGCGCTGGTTGGCATCCCCCTGGGCAGCCGCGCGGCGGGGTTCAGCAACAGCGTGATGGGTTTCAAGCCCACGCCGTTAACGTTGTCCGCCCCTTACCAGTACAACAAAGACCATTTGGTCCCCTTTGGCGAATTCATTCCGCCCTTTGCTCAGTGGTTTATCGATTTGATGAACATCCCGCTGGGCGCGTTCAACCGAGGAGGTACAGACCAGCCTTCGTTCCACTGGCAGGGCCAGCGTTTGGGGTTGAACATTTGCTACGAAGACTTGTTTGGGGAAGAGCTGGCAGGGCGTTTTGCCAACCCCGCGACAGCGCCCACCATACTGGTCAACCTCACCAATATCGCCTGGTTCGGCAACACCGTGGCGATAGACCAGCACCTCAATATCGCCAGATTGCGCTCGATGGAGCTGGCCAAGCCGTCGATACGGGCGACCAACACGGGCGCAACCGTCATCATCGACGCGCAAGGCCAAGTCACCCAATCGCTTGAGCGGCATACCCGTGGCGTGCTGGTTGGGCAGGTCTGGGGCAACACGGTTGTCACGCCTTACGCCTGGTGGGCGGCGAAGTTTTGGCTGTGGCCGCTGTGGATTTTTGGCATTCTTGCCCTGGTTGCAGCCGCCGCGTCACGAAGATTAAGCGTTGCAAATTGACTTGACTGTTGTTGAAGCATAAAAATTTTCATTTAGAGCGGTAATAGTTTCAATCAATTCTCGGGTAAGCTTAACCCAATATAAATATATGAAATTTTGAAATGAATAGTACCGAGGGATTGAGCGACCAAGAAAACGTAGCTTTCACAGCTGAACCGAATAAAACTGTCACTCAAAATTTTCATTTCCATGGCTCTGGTTCTGAGTATTTCCGAATTTGGATTGTCAATTTACTGTTGACGTTGATAACTTTGGGTATCTATTCCGCATGGGCAAAAGTGCGGCGCATGCAATATTTTTACGAAAATACGGAGCTCATGGGCGCGCGATTTGGTTACCATGCCGACCCTAAAAAAGTACTCAAGGGTCGCTTATTGGCGATTTTGGCAGTGGGCGGGTTTTATGCTGCAGCCTATTTTTTCCCAGTCATTGAACCCTTTGGTTCAGTCATTTGGGTTGCATTGTTACCAGCTTTGTTGGCGTTGGCGCTGTATTTTCGGCTTCGTAATACAAGTTACCGTGGTTTGAGGTTTGAATTTGATGGCACGTTCAGGCATAGCTATCAAGCATTGCGCTTGCCATTGGCAATGGCGTTGATAGGCTTAGCTGCGGTAGCTATTGCTATGCAATACATAGGTGAAAGCGGCAAGACAAGCATGTTGATCGGCATTGTTTTGGCAGTAGTGTATTTACTGTTGCCAATTATTGTGATACCCATGTTTCAAGTGCAGTGGAAACGGTTTGCGCATGAACATAGCTTGTTTGGCACAGAGAGATTTGGCTTTACAGCTACCGTAAAACAATACTCTAAGACGTATTGGAGTAGCTTTTTACTTTTTATTTTGGTGCTATTGCCCGCGGCCATTGCGTTTGTATGGGTGACAGCTTATCTATTTGGCGATATGTACCGTAGTAGAGGTCCATTCTCATGGTGGAATAAGTTGCCAGAAATTATTTTGATTATCTCAATTTTATATGTGATGCTATTTGCAATAGCACCTTATTTAAAAGCCAAATTTTTTAATCTGGCTTGGAACAACACGCAAATTGGAAAACACAGTTTTGTAGCTGACGTGCCAGTCTGGGGCCTGGTTGGGGTAGTGGCGTCGAACTTTGCGCTGATATTGCTCACCTTAGGTTTTTACCGTCCTTTTGCCGTGATTCGCACGCAAAAGTATCTTTTGACGCATTTGCATTTGAATACGGCTGGAGAACCTGCTGACATATTCAAAACTTCAAATACTAGCGGTGCAAATACAGTATCCGAAGGCGCTTTGGACCTCTTCGGCGATATGGACATGTAATTGCTATGCAAAACGAATCAAACTTTGCGCAATATTTTGACGGCATATCGACAAACGCTCAAAAGGTCACGCCTACGCTGCAAGACAACGAATTGGCGCTCTCAACAGAAAATGGTGAGCTTCGCCGTGCAGCTATTGCAGATATAAAACTAAGCGTTAACCAGGCAGCTACGTATGCAATTGGCTATTTTGCCGATGGCGCTACTTTGCAATTGGGCGATGCCGCGCTAATTGCAAAAATAAACACTAAAAAAACACTTTCCGATTCGCTGGCGCAAAACTGGCGCAGTGCTGGGCTGACGGTGCTGCTGTTAGTTGCCGTTGTTCTTTCCATCTATCGGTTTGGCATACCAGCTGTGGCAGACGCTTCTGCCAAATATGTTCCAGATAGCTGGGCGCAAAGCATTGAGGATTCGGTGATCAATGACTTGGATGGCAACATGTGTAAACCAACCAAGCTTTCCGATGCGAGACAAGCTGAATTGCGTGATAAATTTAAAGAATTGCAACTGGGGTCAGATAAAAATCTTGGAACCAAACCGACAGCGGAGCTTTTGTTCCGAGATTGCAAACTGATGGGCCCCAATGCTTTTAACTTGGGCAGAACAAAAATTGCCCTGTTAGACGAGATGGTGACTTTTGCAGAAACCGATGACGCCATCATAGGTGTGCTCGCGCATGAGTTGGGGCACTTGCATTCAGACCACGTCATGCGTGGAATTTTGCGTTATGCAGGCGTTGGTGCGCTATCTGCCGTGTTATTGGGAGATGTTTCCGCTATTGTGGCAGCTGCACCAGCTTTTGTGCTGCGCAACCAATATACACAAGTGTTTGAGCGAGAAGCAGATGCCTACGCGTTAGCAAAACTAAAAGCGGCCAATATGCCAACCCAGCCATTGGCAGACATGTTTAGAAAGCTAAGCAAGCATGGAAAAACCCAAGAGGTTGGGTCAGAAGGCAAGTCTGGAGATAAAAACAAAAAAACGGAAAAGGATAAAAATTGGGAATGGCTATTTTCTCATCCAGACAGCGACGAACGAGCTAAGCTGTTTGATCAATAAGTGACTTAGCCTAGTCTGTGAGATCGTGATTGTTGAGTGACTACCAAGGTAAAATCAATGCCCTATGCTTACATTTCAGCAAATCATTCTCAAACTCCAGTCCTACTGGGACACCCAGGGCTGCGCCCTTTTACAACCCTACGACATGGAAGTCGGTGCGGGCACATCGCACACAGCTACATTTTTAAGAGCGCTCGGCCCTGAGCCGTGGAAAGCAGCCTACGTGCAGCCCAGCCGCCGCCCGAAAGACGGCCGCTATGGCGAAAACCCCAACCG
>JAYUJX010000114.1:0-7953 GCA_043764955.1 Polaromonas sp. | reverse complement strand
TGCGCTTTTTCACAAACAGCCAGCCAGCTATAGCCAGCAAAGGCAGTGTCAGAGCCAAACGGTACAAAAACACCCGCAGCTCCAACCGGCGTGATTCGCTGTCCAGCGTTTTCTGGGCAGTTTGCTCTTGTTCGTTCAAAAAACTGCGCGCTTTATCAGCAGCCTGCTGCGCATTCAATATCGTTTGTTGTTGCGACTCAATCGTTGCAACGGCGGCACGCTCTTTGCTTTTTAATGCATCTAGGGCTTGGGTGCGCACTATCAATTCCGCATCCTGGTCCGCACGCTGCGTCACACGGCGGGTGGCTAGCCAGTTGTTGAAGGTCTCGCTCGCAGCTTCCAAGTCGGATCGCGCCACGTTACGTTTGAGTCGGGACTGTTCCATCACCCCCGTCGCCTCTTTGACTGCCTCATCAGAAGCTTTGATGGTGTTGCGCAGCGCATCACTGGCGGTTTTGTCCATAAAGTCGCTCAGCTCTAGCTGTTTCTCAACTTTGGGTAAATCGTCCACCACCGTGCCACCTAGCCCAATCAAAAAGCTGGCAAAAACCAGTGCTACCAGCCACAGACCACGGTGAAACCATTTTTCAGAAAGACGCAAAGATTTGCTCATATTGATTCCTTGTTTACCAGTTATAAATTCACCAATTATTGATTCAACAATGCAGCAACACGCGCATGCAAAGTGTCTGTTTGAACCTGTGCGGGCTGCAAAGCTGCGCCCACGTTCAGCCCCACACGGCTAAACACGCCACGTCTAAACGGGCGCACCATGGCGCCGTCTTTTTCAATGCGGCTGAAGTACGAACCCCACAAATTCGTTAAAGCCATGGGGATGACGGGTGCAGACACGCCGTCGCGTTCTGCATTGCCTAAGATTTTCATGATCCCGCCTTTGAAGGGCTGCAGCGTGCCGTCTTTGGTGATGCTCCCTTCGGGAAAGATGGCCAGCAAATCACCGTCACGCAGCACTTTGGCAGCGGCCTCAAAGGCGGCTTCGTAGGCGGCAGGGTCTTCAGAACGTGGTGCAATGGGAATCGCTTTGGCGAGTTTGAACAAAGCGCCGAGAACGGGTTGTTTGAAGATGCGGTGATCCATCACAAAATAAATTGGGCGTGGGCTGGCTGCCATCAGCAGCACAGCGTCAACGTAGCTGACGTGGTTGCAGGTCAAAACTGCTGCGCCTTGCACAGGTATGTGTTCATCACCGCTGATTTTGAAACGGTAGATAAAGCGTGAAGCCACCCAAGCTATAAAGCGCAATAAATATTCCGGCACTAGCAGGAAGATATAAGCCGCAACAACGGCATTCGCAACACCTACAAACAAAAAGGTTTGCGGAATCGTAAAAGCAGCTTTGAGCAATGCGCCTGCCAAAATTGAACTCACAATCATGAAAAGAGCATTCAAAATATTGTTCGCTGCAATGATGCGAGCGCGGTGCGTGGCTTGGCTGCGCAATTGAATCAACGCATACATGGGCACGCTGTAAAGACCAGCAAACAGGCTGAGCAAAACCAAATCTGCCAAGACGCGCCAATGAGCTGGCTGCGCCATGAAGGTTGACACGCCCATGACGGCTGATGCTGGCAAGCCGCGCGAGGCAAAGTACAGGTCAATCGCAAACACGCTCATGCCAATCGCACCAAAGGGCACGAGACCGATTTCAACATGGCGCTTGCTGAGCACTTCGCATAAAAGCGAGCCGGTGGCAATGCCAATGGAGAAGACGACCAACAGCAGCGATGCAACTTGTGCATCGCCGTGCAACACTTCTTTGGCAAAGCTGGGAAATTGGCTCAAAAATACCGCACCAAAAAACCACATCCAGCTGATACCCAGCATGGAGCGGAACACCACAATGTTGCCGTGCGCGAGTTTCAGGTTGCGCCAAGTCTCGGTCAGCGGGTTCCAGTTGATTTTTAAACCAGGGTCTGTCGCGGGGGCTGTGGGTATAAATTGCGACACCGCACGGCCTAGCAGCGCTAAAACAACGCAACCCATCGCCACATAGGCTGGCCCAACTTCAGGAACGGCAACCAGCAAGCCGCCCACCACTTGCCCCAGCAAAATGGCCACAAACGTGCCCATTTCCACCATGCCGTTGCCACCAGTAAGCTCGCGTTCGCTCAACGCTTGTGGCAAGTAGGCAAATTTAACCGGGCCAAACAGCGTGGAATGCAAACCCATTAAAAATGTGCAGCCCAACAAAACGGGTACTTGCACGCTGACGTTGTTGCTAGAGAACCCCCAAGCCGCAATCAACATGATCACAATTTCTAGGTTTTTGACGAAGCGAATCATCTGCGACTTTTCAAACTTGTCCGTCAGCTGCCCACTGGTGGCGGAAAACAACAAAAACGGCAAGATAAACAGCGCACCAATGGCCAAACCCGCCATCGCTGGCGGCAACCAACTGACGCTGAGCTGGTAAGTCACCATCACCGTGAGCGCAAATTTAAACAGGTTATCATTCGCCGCACCAGAAAACTGTGTCCAGAAAAAGGGCGCAAAACGGCGTTGTTTTAGAAGCGCAAATTGGTTGGGGTGGGCATGCGTGTGGGCGCTAACCGAGACGCTGTCGTTTGGGCTGCTTATGGCGACATCAGAAGGCATAGGGTCTCCGGTATTGGTTTGAGTGGCTGTGATGTGGATGAATTTTGCCTTGATTTGATGCTGTGTATGCGTTCATTTCGATACACGACATCAAATTAAGACTTAAAGTATCAATAATTAGTACCATTAAAGTCAAGGAGCCACCATGAGCACCAGTGCCGACCTCGTTATCGCCATCAAAAAAGAACTTAAAGCCGTGCAAATGACGTATGCCGACTTGGCT
Organism: Polaromonas sp.; assembly: GCA_043764955.1. GTDB lineage: Bacteria > Pseudomonadota > Gammaproteobacteria > Burkholderiales > Burkholderiaceae_C > Aalborgiella. The sequence continues at coordinate 5,114 of JAYUJX010000114.1, read as the reverse complement.
GAAGCGTTGGATATGGCCGAATCTAGCGTCAAGCGCATGTTGGCTAAAGGGGACATGCCGTTGTCGCGCATTGACGCTATTTGCCGTGCGCTGAAGTTGGATTTTGCGGAGCTGGCGCGGCGTGTGGCTGACGCGCAGCCGCTGTTGGCGCAACTCACCGAGGCGCAAGAAAAGGCTGTGGTGGCCGATAAAAAGCTGTTGCTGGCCGCTATTTGCGTGCTGTCGCAGTGGACGCTGGAACAAATTACCAGCAGCTACCGGCTGACCGAGGCCGAATGCATTCAATATTTAGCGCAGTTAGACCGTATTGGCATCATTGAGCTGAAGCCACTCAACCGTTACCGGCTCAAGCTGGCCAAAACCTTCCGCTGGCGACCACATGGCGCGGTGATGAATTATTTTCGGGAAAACGCGTTGCTAGATTATTTTGCCGGCGGTTTTGATGGCGAAGGCGAGGGCTTGCTACTCGTGCATGGCTCGATCAGCCGAAGTTTGGCGCCTTCGTTTCTTGAACGCATGCAGCGCGTGGCGCAGGATTTCGCGCAACAGCACCAGGCCGATCAAAAACTGGCCGACAAAGACCGAGAAGGTTACACGCTTCTATTGGCGATGCGAAGTTGGGAGTTTGAGGCGTTTGAGGCTTTGCGACGATAGTTGTGTAGGTGTACTTTTGAACTTGTCGCACCTTTGTAACCTGCCCGTAGCACAATAGTCATATGTCCTACCACTTACCGACCCATCTTCCAGCTTTCATCGCCCCGGCGCAGTTCACTGATGCAGCCGCAGCTGTAGCGCATGTTCAAACGATTTATAACGCTCAAATCGAGCATTTGCGCATGGCGATGCAGCATTTTGTGGCCAATGGTCATGTCGACAACATTGAAGCCACACCAGCGAATCTGCAAAAAGTCAGGGCTTTTTACCCGTTTGTGCGGATTCATACCGACAGCGTGTTGCGCTCACAACTGCCCGATTTAGCGCGTTTAAGCTTTGGTTTTGTTGCCGAGCCAGGTCGTTACGAAACCACCTTGACGCGGCCAGATTTGTACGCCAACTACTATTTAGAGCAATTCCGTCTGCTGCTGCAAAACCACAAAGTCGTGCTGGAAATCGGCACCAGCACGCAGCCGATCCCCATCCACTTTTCGTTTGCTGAGCATGACCATGTTGAAGGCAATATGAGTGCCGAGCGTCGCGGTTTGATGCGCGATGTCTTCGATTTGCCCGATCTGGCGTCTATGGACGACGGTATCGCCAACGGCACGTTTGAGCCGAAAGCGGGCGATGCCATGCCGCTGTCGCTCTTCACCGCGCCACGGGTGGACTACTCGCTGCACCGTCTGCGCCACTACACCGGTACCGCACCCGAGTGGTTTCAAAACTTTGTGCTGTTCACCAACTACCAGTTTTACATCGACGAGTTCGTCAAACTCGGCCATGAAGAAATGGCGAATCCAGCCAGCGACTACATCGCCTTTATCGAACCCGGCAACATGGTGACGCGGCGCGTGGATTTGGCGGCAGAGGCGATAGATGCATTCGGTGCCCAGCCACCCAGATTGTCGCAAATGCCCGGCTACCACTTGGTAAGAGCGGACAGAACCGGCATCAGCATGGTCAACATCGGCGTCGGCCCGGCCAATGCCAAAAACATCACCGACCACATCGCCGTGCTACGCCCGCACGCCTGGATCATGCTGGGCCACTGCGCCGGCTTGCGCAATACCCAGCAGCTGGGCGACTACGTGCTGGCCCACGGCTATGTGCGTGAAGACCATGTGCTGGATGAAGAGCTGCCGTTGTGGGTGCCAATTCCAGCGCTGGCTGAAATCCAAGTCGCGCTGGAGCAGGCCGTGGCTGATGTGACGAATTTGAAGGGTGCGGAACTGAAGCACATCATGCGTACCGGCACGGTGGCGTCCACCGATAACCGCAACTGGGAGCTGCTGCCCAACAACCAGCCGCAACGCCGATTCAGCCAAAGCCGCGCGGTGGCGCTGGATATGGAAAGCGCGACGATAGCCGCCAACGGCTTCCGCTTCCGCGTGCCCTACGGCACCCTGCTGTGCGTGAGCGACAAGCCGCTGCACGGTGAGATCAAGCTGCCCGGCATGGCCAACCACTTCTACCGCGAACGGGTCGACCAACACCTGCGCATCGGCATCCGCGCCATAGAACTGCTGCGCGAGCGTGGGGTCGATCAGCTACACAGCCGTAAGCTGCGCAGCTTTGCAGAGGTGGCGTTTCAGTGACCGTATAAATTAATAATTCATGAAATTATTGACCGTCATCACGCTGTAACAGTATTGAAATAGCATTCTTTGGTTAACTTGATCTACACGATTTATACCAACCACCAAAGAAAGCTTTCATGAAAAAAATCAAATTTTGTCTAACTGCTGTTGCGCTCACAAGCGTAGTTGCTTGTTCAAACATGGGCATGTCGTCGCCAATGGGCAAAAACGCAGGCGCTAAGTTTCCTACGCTGGACGGCGGCATGCCTTTGGTCATAGCCCACCGCGGTGCGAGCGGCTATCTGCCAGAGCACACGTTAGCCGCGTACAAAAAAGCCATCGACATGGGGGCTGATTTTATTGAGCCAGACTTGGTGGTTACCAAAGACGGCATCTTGGTGGCGCGGCATGAGCCAAACATCACGGCAACGACCGATGTCGCGTCGCATCCAGAGTTTGCAGCCCGCAAAACCACACGAAAAGTGGATGGTATCGATGAAACTGGTTGGTTTGTGACAGATTTCACCTTGGTTGAACTGAAAACTTTACGCGCCAAACAGGCGATGGGCGAGCGTGACCAGTCGTTCAACGGTCAGTTTGAAATCCCTACTTTTCAAGAAATCTTAGAGTTGCTTAAAGCTGAAAAAGCACGCACTGGCCGAACTGTAGGTGTTTACCCCGAAACAAAACACCCAACTTACCATCTGCAAGCAGGCTTGCAGATTGAGCCGCGGTTGCTGGCCATGTTGAATCAGTATGGGCTGAACAAAAAAGATTCAGCCGTGATTATTCAATCGTTTGAAGTGAATAATTTGAAAGAACTGCGCAAACTGACACCCGTGCGCTTGGTGCAGCTGATTGATGGTGATGATGTGGACTCAGCTGGTAAAGTCACACTCGCTGCACCGTCTGAGCGGCCGTATGATTTTGTCATCAACAAAGACAAACGCAATTTTGCCGACATGTTGACGCCAGAAGGCTTGAAAGAGATCAAAACCTACGCCGACGGCATTGGCCCATGGAAGCCCTATTTGGCCAGTGGCGCGCATACGATGGGCACGGACGGCAAGCCGAAAGATTTGAATGGTGATGGCAAAATTAACGACAGCGACCGTGTGGCTTTGCCGGCAACGTCGGTCATCAAAGATGCGCACGCGGCCGGTTTGTTTGTGCATGCCTTCACATTCCGCAACGAGGCACGCCGCTTGTATGCTGACTACAAAGCAGACCCGAAAGCGGAATACCAAGCGTTTTACAAATTAGGCATCGATGGCTTGTTCAGTGATTTTTCAGATACGGCGGTAGCAGCTAGAAAATAACCAAGATATAGTTAAAAATATCTTGTGAATATTGCTCTAACCATCGTATTTGTTTCCTAATCAGCTATTAAAAATATAGCGCAACTTACACTAATATTGCGCTAAGTTTGCAAGGTGAATATTCACGTCTCGTTGTGAATTTGCTCACGGTCAATAGGCATTACAACCAACCAGTTCTAAAATGTAACAACTATGTTTTGATCTGGGAGTTGTATGTCCAATATCGCTGGCAAAGCCTATGCCATCAACGTCATCACACCGATTCGGTGGTGGACGGCTTGGTTGAACAAACTGATTTTTTGGTTTGCTTTGAAAGCCCCCAAAACGCTGAATGGTCTATTAACGCTGTCTTTGATTCACTACGCGCGTTGGGTGATTGTGGGGCGCAATGAGTTCCCAGTTTTGTCGCCCGATCAGCCCAAAGAAAACTTGCGGTACAGCTACATGCTGTTCTTCAGCAATTTCAATGGCAGCTGGGAGCAGTATGTTGATTCGTTCACTTTTGCCATCCCCAGCGGTTTGGATATGTTTTGGAAGTGGAACATACGCTACCCCAAGTCAGTTCCGCTGACGCCGTTTCACGATTACATACGCTATAACCAAATTCAGACGGATCATTATTACAACGCCTACCCGATGGCAGCCGCCAACGATGTGAAAAGTTCCAAGAAGCTGCATCTTGCATTGATGGATTTCGATGCTCGCCTTGACGAGCAAGCCAGCGATGAAGCGTTTCAGAAAAGCTTCTATAAACTGCTGCGTGACTTGCAACACGATATGGCTACGCTGCGACATACACCTATCGTCAGCATGGCGGCGCAAAGTGTACAAATGCGTTTGGCTGCTGACCGCTTGCGCCGCGAAACCGCAACACAAGAGCGAGAAGACCAACATGAACAGAAATAAATCAGGCAACGCGTATGCGCTCACGATGCTGTGCCCCATCAAACCGGGCGTTGAGGGAAATAGGATTTATGCGGATTTGATTCGCGACCAGCTTGAATCATGGAACATGGCCGACACCAGCCCGATGTCAAAAGTGTCCAATACTTATTTGTGTCGCTTTTTTGTGTTGGACGATATTTACACTGAATCTCTACCAGGTGCCAGCATTTGGGATGCTTTGTCTGACATACGCATCATCCCGTCTAACGAACAGCGTTTGGCTGCCTTGCCACATACCGACCGTTTGCAGTCACGCTACTTGGTGTTTACGAGTAATTTGCATGGCGATGTTGATACCTATTTACAAGGCATGTGGCAAAACATGCAGTCAGACATCAAAAATATCTGGCGGTATTGCTATGGTTTTGAAGACGTTAATGACGCGACAAGTTTCATCGCTTACGCCAAGAAATGTTGCATGGATTCATCGTTGTTCTTCGTGGGCTCAAACGATGATTCATTAGCGGCGCAACTCAAGGCCTTGTATGTGAAGCAAGAGTTTTCACGTTTTGCACAAGAAACACAAGATTTGCCTGCATCTCAATTGAAGTTGGCCTACACCGCATTTATGCAGCGTATTCAGCCCAGAAATGTGGATGCACCGACTTGGAAAGCC
>JAYUJX010000113.1:0-7978 GCA_043764955.1 Polaromonas sp. | reverse complement strand
GCGGCAATGCCAAATTGGTGATTACGGGCGATGAAATTTTAGATTCGGGTGTGCAAGTGGTCGCGCAGCCGCCGGGTAAAAAAAACCAGACGATTCATTTGTTATCAGGCGGCGAAAAAGCATTGACTGCGATTGCACTGGTGTTTGCAATTTTTCAATTGAATCCAGCACCGTTTTGCCTGCTGGACGAGGTAGATGCGCCGCTTGACGACGCCAATACCGAGCGCTATGCCAAACTGGTTAAAGCGATGAGCGCTGAGACGCAGTTTTTATTCATCAGTCACAATAAAATTGCCATGGAAATGGCGGAACAATTGATTGGGGTAACGATGCAAGAGCAGGGTGTGTCGCGCATTGTCGCGGTTGATATGCAAGATGTAGTTGCGCTGGCAGAGGCAAGTTATGAATAATTTGCTCTTAGGTCTATCGGTTGCGGGCGGCTTGGTACTTGCGGGTGTCATCGCACACGGCGCATGGACGGCGCGCAAGAGTGCGCCAAAGTTGGCAGATGCGGTGGATGACAACCCCAGAACCCATGGTAAAGCTGAAAGTGTTGAGCCTGCTGGTTTATCTGGTTTGTTCAATACAGACGACAAAGTTGAGCCAGCACTGTATGCAGATGAATCGAAAGTTTTACCGATTGAACCAGACTTTGACTCAGATCGGTTCGATGCCGAATTGGCATCTCTCCCTGTGCCCGAGAAAAAACCATCTTTGGACCCATTGATTGATGTTTTGACGGCGATTGATTTGGATTCTCCTGTTTCAGGTGATGCAGTTTTGGCCGCTCTACCAGCCACGAGACGCGTGGGAAGCAAGCCGTTCGCTGTTGAGGGTTTGCGTGAGAATGATGCTGAATGGGAGTCGCCAAGACCTGGCCAGCGTTACGCCGCTTTGCAAGCTGGTGTGCAACTTGCCAATCGCACGGGCGCGCTGAACGATATTGAGTACTCTGAATTTGTCATCAAAACACAAAGCTTTGCAGATGCCGTGGGTGGTGAACCTGAATTCCCAGAAATGCACGAAGAAGTTGCCAGAGCACGCGAACTAGACGCCTTTGCCGCAGCGCATGACGCGCAGTTGCGATTTGTTTTGCGTGCCGTAGGTGTGGCTTGGAGCACAGGCTATGTGGCACAAAACGCAGCGCGTATCGGTTTTATGGCTGGCGCATTGCCGGGGCGCATGGTGTTGCCCAACCCCATTGCAACTTTGCCGCAGTTAATCACATTGACATTTGATTCGCAGGCGGCCATGGCTGAGGATGCATCGCAATCTGCCATTCGTGAGTTGACCTTGAGTTTGGAAGTGTCCCACGTGGCACGTACTGAGCGGCCTTTTGCACATATGCGTGAATGCGCCAAAGCATTGGCCACAGCCATGGAAGGTCGTTTGTGCGATGACCAAGGACACTTGATGAGTGAGCCGGCACTGGACAGCTTGGCCGTCGATATTGAGCGTTTGTACGATGCTTTGGATCAGAGAGATTTAAGCGCAGGTTCAATGCTGGCTCGTCGTCTCTTTTCTTGAGTATGGTTTCTCAAACTTCCTTGCCGATGTTCGAATTTTCAGACGATTCAAACACCGGCCCTGTGCAAACTGAACTTTCAAAACGCGTTTCAGAGTTGCACCAAGCGCTGCATCAGCATGCGCACAGCTATTACGTGCTTGATGAGCCTTCGATTCCAGATGCGGAATACGACAAATTATTTGCTGAACTGCAAAACATAGAAACAGCGCACCCGGAATTGAGCACTGCTGATTCGCCCACGCAACGCGTAGGCGGCAAGCCCATGGCGCAGTTTGCAACGGTGCGCCATGCGGTGCCTATGCTCAGCATTCGCACAGAAACAGATACGCAAGCCAGCGGCGCTGAGGGCTTTGATACGCGCATTCGCAAAGAATTAGGTTTGCAGGCAGCCGATGCGGCTGTGGAGTATGTCGCAGAACTCAAATTTGATGGTCTTGCCATGAGTCTGCGCTACGAAAATGGCGTTCTCGTTCAAGCTGCGACGCGTGGCGATGGCGAGTATGGTGAAGACGTCACGCACAATATTCGGACCATTGGCCAAATCCCGCTCAAGCTGTCAGAAACAGCGCCAGACGTACTTGAAGTTCGTGGTGAAGTTTATATGCGGCGCGATGATTTTGAGCGTTTGAATGAGCGCCAACGTGCCAAAATCGCAGCGGGTGCAAAGGGTGAAAAAACCTTTGTGAATCCGCGCAATGCTGCAGCGGGAGCCGTGCGTCAACTTGATCCGGCGATTGCAGCACTGCGTCCACTGAGTTTTTTCGCCTACGGTGTGGGTGAAGTCAGTACGGTCACTCCAAGTTCCTTAATTTGGCAAAATATTGAGAAACATTACGATTTATTGCAGGCGCTTAAGAGGTCGGGTTTCCCTGTTGCTGCTGAAGTAAATGTTGCTAACGGTGCTGCTGAATTGGTAGCGTACCATCAAAAAATCGGCAAGCTTCGAGATGATCTTCCGTTCGATATCGACGGTGTTGTCTATAAACTCAACAGCTTGTCGCTACAACAACAGCTCGGTTTTGTCAGCCGCGAGCCACGCTGGGCTGTTGCGCATAAATACCCTGCACAAGAGCAATTGACAACCGTTTTGGCGATTGAAGTGCAAGTGGGCAGAACTGGCAAATTAACGCCAGTTGCCAAGCTGGCTCCCGTGTTTGTAGGTGGTGTCACAGTCACCAATGCAACCCTGCACAACGAAGACGAAGCACGGCGCAAAGATGTGCGCGTGGGCGATACCGTGATTGTGCGACGAGCAGGTGATGTGATACCTGAAGTGGTGTCCGTACTGTTAGAGAAACGCCAGAACGATGCGCCCATTTTCACCATGCCACATGTGTGCCCTGTGTGCGATAGTGCGGCTGTGCGCGAAGAAGGTGAGGCTGATTATCGCTGTACAGGTGGGCTGTTTTGCAGTGCGCAGCGCAAGCAAGCGATTTTGCATTTTGCGCAAAAACGAGCGGTTGAGGTGGATGGTTTGGGCGATAAGCTGGTTGAACAAATGGTCGAAGCGGGCATTGTTCGCACACTGCCAGATTTGTATAAGTTGGGCTTCATAGCGTTGTCTGAGCTGGATAGAATGGCTGAAAAGTCAGCAAAAAATATACTTGTAGCGCTACAAAATTCAAAGCAAACGACGCTGTCGCGTTTTTTGTATGGGCTCGGCATTCGCCACGTTGGCGAAGCCACGGCCAAGGCCTTGGTGAAGCACTTTGGCAGGTTGGATGCCATCATGGATGCGACGCTGGATCAGCTCACCCAAGTGGCTGATGTCGGCCCCACCGTTGCTTTGAGTTTGCGCACATTTTTTGACCAAACGCATAACCGTGAAGTGGTTGAGCAGCTACGTGCCTGCGGTGTGACTTGGACGGAGGGTGAACCATCGCCGGCTGCGCTGCTTGCTTTGTCAGGTAAAACATTCGTGATTACAGGTACGCTGCCGACCTTGGGACGTGAAGCCTTGAAAGAAATGCTGGAAGCAGCTGGCGCTAAAGTTGCAGGTAGTGTGAGCAAGAAAACGCATTACCTCGTCGCGGGCAGTGATGCTGGCAGTAAGCTAGACAAAGCGCGTGAATTGGACGTGCCGATTCTTGATGAAGTTGGCGTGCTTGCCCTGTTGGATGACACCATCGATACAGCTGAAGCAGGAGAAAATTCATGACAGTCCGCGAGATTCTTAAAATGGGCGATCCACGATTGCTGCGTATTGCACCCCCAGTGACGCAGTTTGATACGGATAAATTGCATCTGCTCATCACCGATATGCTGGACACCATGGCTGCAGCCAACGGCGCTGGCTTGGCAGCGCCGCAGATTGGCGTTGATCGGCAACTGGTTATTTTTGGTACCGATTCTGTCAACCCTCGCTACCCTGACGCACCTATTATTCCCCGTACTGTGTTGATCAACCCCGTGATTACAGCTTTGGATGCGGACATGGAAGACGGCTGGGAAGGCTGTTTGTCTGTACCAGGTATGCGCGGCGTTGTACCACGTCATGCGCGTATTCGCTACACGGGATTTGATCAGTATGGCGACGCCATAGACCGCACAGTCGATGGCTTTCATGCCCGCGTCGTGCAGCATGAGTGTGACCATTTGATCGGCAAGTTGTACCCCATGCGGATGACGGACTTTACGCAGTTCGGTTTTACCGAGGTGCTATTTCCGGGTTTGGATGCTTCGGAAGATGACTAATCCGAGATTGTTCATTAGCGCCGTACTGTCATTCTCGCCTTCGCGGGAATGACGGCTCTCTTGGATAATTTAGGTTAGTCCGCAATCGCTTCTAATAGCTCGGTCTCAATCTCAATCTGCGCCTTGTTGTGCTGCAAGGCTGCACCCGCTATCAAAAAAGTATCTTCAACGCGCTCACCAAGCGTAGTGACTTTGGCAAGCTGCAAATTGAGCTTGTGCTTCGCCAAAACACGCGCCACGCAGTAAAGCAAACCGGCACGGTCACTGGCCGAGATATTCAATAGCCAGCGCTGTGCTTTTTCATCCGGCTTCAGGTCAACGCGCGGCGTGATGGGGAAGCTTTTCACGCGGCGCGATACTCTGCCACGCAGCGGTTGCGGTAGCACGCCCTGCGCGTCAATGGTGCGCGCGAGATCAGCTTCCACCATGTTGGTGAGTTCTCGGTAATGTTCTGGCAGGGTTGTTGTGACGATTTGGAAGGTGTCTAACGCATGGCCGTCGTTGGCAGTGTGTACTTTGGCATCCAAAATACTAAAGCCCGCTTGGTCAAAATAGCCACAAATACGGGCAAACAAATCGCTTTGGTCTGGTGTGTAGACCACCACTTGCAAACCCTCACCCAAGGGCGATGCGCGGGCGCGAACAATGGGCTTGTTGCTGCCTACCAAGCGCGACAGCTGCCGCGCATGCCAGGCAATGTCTAGCGCATCGTGGCGCATGAAATAGCTCACATCCAGCGTATCCCACAGCGCTTTGTGGCCTTCAAAGGGTTCTGCATAAAGAGCGAGGTTCACCAATGCCTCGTTTTTGCGCGCTTGCGCCTCGGCATCCGGGTCAGGCGCACGGCCGCCCAGCGTGCGCAGCGTCATGCGGTAGGCGTCTTCTAAGAGCTTGCCTTTCCACGCATTCCACACTTTCGGTGACGTGCCGCGAATGTCTGCCACAGTCAGCAAATACAGCGCTGTTAAATTGCGCTCATTCCCCACGCGCTTGGCGAAGCTGGCCACCACATCGGGGTCGCTCATGTCTTCTTTTTGGGCAATATGGCTCATGGTCAAGTGCTCTGAGACCAAAAACTCAATCAACTTCGCATCTGCTTTTTCAATGCCGTGCTGTTTGCAAAACTTGCGCACTTCCAGCCGCCCCAGCTGCGAATGGTCACCTCCACGGCCTTTGGCAATGTCGTGAAACAGCGCAGCGGCGTACAAAATCCATGGTTTGTCCCAGCCTGCTGCCAGCTGCGAGCAAAACGGGTATTCATGCGTGTGTTCTGGGATGAAAAAGCGGCGCATATTGCGCAGCACCATCAAAATATGCTGGTCTACCGTGTAAACGTGGAACAAATCATGCTGCATTTGCCCAACAATTTTGCGAAACACCCAGAGGTAACGCCCTAAAACAGAGGTTTGGTTCATCAGCCGCAGCGCATGCGTTAAACCTTCTGGTTGCTGCAAAATCTGCATGAAGGTGGCGTGGTTCACCGGGTCGTTGCGGTAGGCGGTGTTCATCACATGTCGCGCATTGAACAAAGCGCGCAGTGTGCGGGCAGACAAGCCCTTGAGTCCTGGCGTCGTTTGGTACAACAAAAATGTTTGCAAAATCGCATGCGGGTGCAAGGTGTAAACATCGTCGTTGAGCACCTCAATCATGCCGGCTTTTTCGCCAAAGCAGGCGTTGATGGGGCGAATTTCTTGGGTGTCTTGGTTCAAGCGCTCTTGAATATTCAGCAGCAAAATTTGATTCAACTGCGTCACCGCTTTGGCCGCCCAGTAATAGCGACGCATCAGCTGCTCGCTGGCGCGTTTCCCCGCTTTGGTGCTATCGGTTATATACTTGAACGATTCTGCAACAGCAGTTTGCAAGTCAAAAACCAGGCGGTCTTCACGCCGATTCGCAATGATATGCAAGCGTGCACGAATCAAGTTGATCAACGCCACATTGCGTTTGATTTGTGAAATTTCAAAGGCTGTCGCCAAACCATTTCGTGCCAAATCGTCCCAGTTTTTACCCAAATTAGCAGCATTGGCCACCCATAAAATGATTTGCAAATCGCGCAGGCCACCGGGCGATTCTTTGCAATTGGGTTCGAGCGAGTAGGGCGTATCTTCAAACTTGTGATGCCGCTGGCGCATTTCTAGCGTTTTGGCGACGAAGAAGGCCTTGGCGTCCATGCTTTGCCTGAATTGCGTCGCAAACCGTGCATAGAGCACTTTGTTGCCCACAATCAGCCGCGATTCCAGCAAGCTGGTTTGCACCGTCACGTCGTTTTCAGCTTGACTGATGCAATCTGCCACATTGCGCACCGATGAGCCAATCTCTAAGCCCGCATCCCAGCAGCTGCTGATGAAGTTTTCAATGCGAGATTTAACGTCATCATCGGCTTCTGGCGCGACGCCATCTGGCAGCAACAAGAGCACGTCTATGTCAGAGTGCGGAAAGAGCTCAGCACGGCCAAACCCACCAACCGCCAAGAGCGCGTAAGAAGCTGGAAATTCAGCTGCTTCCCAAAGCGATTTCAGCGTCTCGTCGGCAATGCGAGACAGCTTCAGCAAGTGGCCGTTGATGCCGCGTGTGGACGCACCCGTCTGCCGCAAAGCGTCTAAAACAATGCGTTTATTTGTTTGAAAAATATCTCTTAAATTGGCGTCTAGCCGGCGCATTTATTACCTAAACTGCTATAAAAAATATAGCTAAATTGGGGTTATGACTTGATGAACGCAGGCGGCGGTGGGCTGCCGGCTGACAGGGTCAAGACCTCGTACCCCGTCGGCGTCACCAAAATTGTGTGTTCCCACTGGGCAGACAAAGAATGGTCTTTGGTCACAATCGTCCAACCATCTTTTTCAGGGCCGTCTTTGATCTCTTTTTTGCCCAAATTAATCATCGGCTCGATGGTGAACGTCATACCCACTTTCAGCTCTTCCAGCGTGCCTGGTTTGCCGTAGTGCAGCACTTGCGGCTCTTCGTGGAAGATGCGGCCAATGCCATGACCGCAAAACTCTCGCACCACGCTGAAACCGTTGTTTTCAGAGAATTTTTGAATCGCCGCGCCAATATCGCCCAAATGTGCACCGGGTTTGACTTGTTGAATACCAATCCACATCGCGTCATACGTCAACGCGCTGAGGCGTTTTGCGGCGATGGACAACTCGCCCACGCCAAACATGCGGCTGGTGTCACCGTGCCAGCCGTCTTTGATGACAGTCACGTCGATATTCACCGTGTCGCCTTTTTTCAGCGCTTTGTCGTTCGGGATGCCGTGGCAAATTTGGTGATTCACCGAGGTACAAATTGATTTAGGGTAGGGAATATCGCCGCCTCCCGTGTAGTTTAACGGGGCGGGGATGGCACCTTGCACTTGTGTGATGTAGTCGTGCGCCAGTTTGTCCAGCGCATTCGTCGTTACGCCGGGTTTTACAAAAGGGGTTAAATAATCCAGCACCTCAGAGGCCAATTTACCCGCCACTCGCATGCCCGCGATGCCTTGTTCGTCTTTGTATGTGATCGTCATACCCACTATTATCCCATCACGTCGGGCATGGAAAGTGATGGGGCACTCGTTTTGCTAATAAAAAGATGGCTTTTCGCTGGATGTAGGTATAGGTGCAGCGCGGCGGCGCGGCGTCACGCTTAATTGCACTTTCATTTGGCTAGGCGCGGCACCCAGCGTGGTTTGCATGGGCTTTAAGTCCACAAACTGGGCGGCATGCCAGACTTTGACCGTCGCGGCACCATCTGGCAAATCGGCAAAAGTAG
>JAYUJX010000112.1:0-7981 GCA_043764955.1 Polaromonas sp. | reverse complement strand
GGCCTGAGCCTGAGATGGCGGTGACAGTGTCTAATTTCGACTCTTGATCCAGCCACAAAAATTCCCCCATGCTGGCAACCACGCGTTCTACCGACGCTTTACCCGCTGGGGTAACCGCGGGGCGCGCAAACAGAGCGGTCATACCCTTGCCAATCAAAGCAGGGGTGTTCGGCATAGATCGCACAACGTTGTCCGTTTTTAACCAAGCGGCAATGCTGTCACTGCGAATGCCCGCCGCCACACTGAAATGCAGGGCAGTTGGCGCAAAGTTGCCCGTTTGCTGCGCCGCGTCTTTGAAAACTTGCGGTTTCACCGCCCAGATGATCAATCCCGCAGTGGTCAACTGGCTAGACGGCTCTGGCATTGCTTTGATGCCAAAGTCTTGGCGTAATTTGTCACGCGTCGGCTCATACGGCTCGACCACCAAAATATCGCCAGGCAACATGCCTTGTTTGATCAAGCCACCAATCATGGCGCTGGCCATGTTGCCGCCACCTAAAAAGGCAATCTTTGCTAGACTCTTGTCGTCGTTGGTGTTCTGGTTCACTGGATAACTTTCATATGGTTCAAAAGAGACTATTTTGTCGTAGCTTGGCGCACCGCATGCTCCCACTGCGCCATTAATTCAGCGGCTCGGTCACGTGTCATGGTCGGGAAAAACCGTCGCTCACAGCGCCAAAGTTTGGAAATACTCTCCAAATCTGAGTAAACACCGACCGCCAAACCCGCTAGATAGGCAGCGCCTAACGCTGTAGTTTCCGTCACAGCAGGGCGTAAAACGGGGATGCCGAGCAAGTCCGCCTGAAATTGCATCAGCATGTCGTTGGTGCACGCACCACCATCGACGCGAAGCTCGCCCACTGGCGCGGATCCGGCGGCAACCGCATCTCGGCTCATGGCGAGTAACAAGGCAGCGCTTTGAAAAGCAATACTTTCAAGTGCCGCGCGCGCAATGTGTGCCATGGTGCTGCCGCGTGTCAAGCCGGTAATCGTGCCGCGCGCATTGGCATCCCAATACGGTGCGCCTAGCCCTGTGAAGGCCGGCACCATCATCACGCCGCCAGAGTCTGGCACGCTTTGCGCCAGCGCTTGTACTTCGCCACTGCTTTGAATGGCATGCAAGCCGTCACGCAGCCATTGCACCACGGCTCCACCAATGAAGACGCTGCCTTCAATCGCAAATTGAGGTTTCTGAGCGGTTTGTGCCGCGCTGGTCGTGAGCAAGCCATTGGTCGATGTTTGAAAGGTATCACCCATATGCATCAACATAAAGCAGCCCGTGCCATAGGTGTTTTTTGCCATGCCGCTTTTGAAGCAGGCTTGCCCAAACAGGGCGCTTTGTTGGTCACCCGCAACGCCCCCAATGGGAATGCTTGCACCCAAAATATCAGCGCCCACCTGACCAAAAATACTGCTGGATGGTTGGACGCTAGGTAAAAGCTCTGCAGGAATGTCTAATATCTTTAAAACTTCAGCATCCCACTGGTTAGTGCGAACATTGAAAAGCATGGTGCGCGACGCGTTACTAACATCTGTCGCATGAACTTTGCCTTGTGTGAGTTGCCATATTAACCAGCAGTCAATCGTGCCGAAAGCCAATTCACCGCGTTTGGCTTGCTCGCGTGCGTTGGGCACGTTGTCCAACAGCCACTTTAGCTTGGTTCCTGAGAAGTAGGCGTCAATCAGCAAGCCTGTTTTGTGTTGAATAGACTGCGCCAAACCTTGTTCGCGCAATTGCACACAAATGGGTTCTGAGCGGCGATCTTGCCAGACGATGGCGTGGTGAATGGGTAAACCCGTCTTTCGGTTCCACACCACCGTGGTTTCACGCTGGTTGGTGATGCCGACAGCGGCTATATCATGCGCAGCCAAACCTGCTTTGGCTAAAGCTTCACGTGCGGTCGCGAGCTGATCGTGCCAAATTTGCATGGCATCGTGTTCGACCCAGCCGGGTTGCGGGAAAATCTGTGGCAACTCGCGCTGCGCCATGGCGACGATTTGTCCCGAGCCATCAAAGACAATGCTGCGAGAGCTAGAGGTGCCTTGGTCAAGTGCGAGTATGTAAGCCATGATGCAGCATAATAATCTAACTTCACACTTCTTGGACATCCTATCAGTAATACATTAGCCACCGAGCGGACGCAGCTTTTGCAGCAGTTGGCAGAACCTAAACAGTACGACATTGCCATCGTAGGCGGGGGCGCAACAGGTTTGGGTGTGGCGCTAGATGCCGCGCTACGCGGTTTTAAGGTGGTATTGCTTGAATCGCATGATTTTGCAAAAGGGACATCTTCACGCGCTACCAAGCTGGTGCATGGCGGCGTTAGGTATTTGGCGCAAGGTAATATTTCATTGGTGCGTGAGGCCTTGCACGAGCGAACAACGCTGTTGCACAATGCCCCACACATTGCACAACCCTTGCCGTTTGTGATGCCGTCCTACAAATTTTGGGAAACGCCGTTTTATGGTGTGGGTCTCAAAATGTACGATGCTTTGGCTGGCAAAGCGGGATTAGGTGTGACCGAGTTTTTGAATGCCAAGCAGACGCTGCATTGTTTGCCGACTTTGCAAAAAACAGGTTTAAAAGGTGGTGTGAAATACTGGGATGGCCAGTTTGACGATGCACGCTTGGCGCTTGCTTTAGCGCGCAGTGCCGCTAAAGAGGGCGCTTTGCTGGTGAATTATTGCAAAGCGACCAAGTTGATTCACGAAGCTGGAAAATTGGTTGGAGTCACTTGCCAAGACCAAGAAACCGGTAAAAAATTCAATATCGCTGCGTCTTGCGTCATCAATGCCACGGGCGTTTGGGTTGATGCGCTGCGTAAACAAGATAGCAACGCTGTGAAAGACATTGTTGCACCTAGTCAGGGCGTTCACATAGTCGTTGACCGTGAATTCATGCCAACTGATCACGCCATGTTGATTCCTAAAACAGCAGATGGACGAGTTCTGTTTGCTGTACCTTGGTTGGGCAAAACGATTTTAGGAACAACGGATACACCGCGCGAAGATTTAGCACGAGAACCTGAGCCTTTCAAAGAAGAGTTGGATTTCATCTTGAACGAATCCGCCCATTATTTAAGCAAAGCGCCCACACGTGCCGATGTTAAATCGATTTGGGTTGGGTTGCGGCCACTCGTCAAACCGCCAGAAGACGAAGGAGGTCTTAACCACAAGAGCACCAAAAAACTAAGCAGAGAACACGCAATTTTGGTGAGTAAAAGTGGTTTGGTCACCGTGACGGGAGGCAAGTGGACAACCTACCGCGCGATGGCGGAAGATGTACTAGAGCAATGCTTTGAGTCTGATTTACTGAAGCCACGTCCAGCGGGCGAAACGGTTGATTTTCCGCTTGTAGGTGCGCAGAAAGCGCATAAAAAGCATCAGAAATTGCACACGATGGCTGAAGCGCAAGGTCTGCATTCCTATGGTGACGAGGCCGATTTTGTTGCAGGCTTGCAAGGTTCAGCGCATGAGTTGATGTCAGGTCTTTCTGAGAGCATGGTTCGCTTTGCCGCCAGATACGAATACGCACGCACGGTGGAAGATGTGCTGGCAAGGCGTTCGCGTTTGCTGTTTTTGGATGCGGCTCAGGCTGGAAAGCTAGGTGCTGCTGTTGCCAAAATCTTGCAAGAAGAAACGGGACAAGACCCGCAGCTTGCCGTCTTTTTAGATTTAGCAAAGCAGTACCAGCATTTGCCTTAACAATCGCGGTTTTTAGTCGGAGATTAAAAGTTCAAGTCGCCAAGCTGGCGTCTAAAGCTTTCTTCGCAAACTCAGCCCGCAACGCCTTGAGCTTTTCACGCGGATCTTCTTTGATGGTCGTCTTGTCCAAACCCATTTCTGCAATAAAGCGGCTAGGCTGCGCAGTAATCATCTCGCGGCCTTTTTTGCGGCGCTTGGTCCAGCTCACGGTCAAGCTGCGCTGGGCGCGGGTGATGCCCACGTACATCAGGCGGCGTTCTTCTTGCAAACGGGTGGCGATGTCGTCGTTGGCAGATTCGTGTTCAATCGATGAGCCGCCTAGGCTTCCTGCCGATGTAGCACCCTTCTTTTTATCCTCCAGTTTGAACGGCAGCATGCCCTCGGTTACCCCAACAAGCATCACATGCGGCCACTCCAGCCCTTTGGCCGCGTGCAGGGTGGACAGGGTCACCACGTTTTGGTCTTTCTCCCGTTCGCTGATGGTCGATAGCAGCGCGATGGTTTGCGCCACTTCCAGCAAGCTTTTCTTCTCGCTAGCGATGCTCACACCCGCCGTGTCGTCAATCTCGCCACCGCAGCGTTTGGACATCCAATCGCAAAAATCCAGCACATTCGTCCAGCGTGCCGCGGCCAGCGTTTCAGAGTCTTCGCCGTCGTACAAATGCTTTTCGTAGCCAATCTCGATCAGCCAGTCTTTCAGAAATTGCGCACAATCCGCCACGCCACTGGTTTGACTGGCGCGGTATTCCAGGTCGTTGATATAGCGGCCAAACTCATGCAAACTGTCCACAGCACGGGTGCTGATGACAGCATTGAGCGACGATAAAAACAAGCCCTCAAACAGGCTGACTTTGTAGCTGCTGGCAAAGCTGCCCAGTTGTTGCAGCGTTTGGTGGCCGATACCGCGCTTGGGGGTGGTGATGGCACGCATAAAAGCCGGGTCATCGTCGTTGTTCACCCACAGTCGAAACCAAGCGCACAGGTCTTTGATTTCCGCACGGTCGAAAAAGCTTTGTCCGCCTGAGACTTTGTAGGGGATATTCGCCTTGCGCAACGCCTTTTCAAATGTTTTGGCTTGGTGATTCGCTCTGTACAAAATTGCAAAATCTTTGAGTTCTTTGTATTGTGTTTGTGGCGCTGCGCCAGCCGTGCTGGTCGCCACAACCTCCATCCCCGAGCGCAGCGATTGAATCCGCGCCACGGCACGCTCTGCCTCATGCTCTTCGGTATCCGCATCCACCACCCGCACCGGCTCGCCTTCACCCAGATCGCCCCACAGGTTTTTGGGGAACAGTTTGGGATTCGGTCCAATCACATTGTTGGCCGCCCGCAAAATCGCACTGGTCGAGCGGTAGTTTTGTTCCAACGTGATGACTTTGAGATTCGGAAAGTCTACCGGCAGTTTGCGCAAATTGTCCAGCGTCGCACCGCGCCAGCCGTAGATCGATTGGTCATCATCACCCACAGCGGTGAAGCGTGCTCTGTCGCCGACCAAATACTTCAGCACTTCGTATTGCGTGGCATTCGTGTCTTGGTACTCATCGACCAGCACATGCCCCATTTGCGCTTGCCATTTTTTCCGCACGTCCTCATGGTTTTGTAGCAGTTTGAGTGGCAAACCAATCAAATCGTCAAAATCCACCGCCTGAAAAGCGCTCAAACGTTCTTCATAACTCGCCATCACTTTGGCGATGATGCGTTCGTTGTCGTCCTTGGCTTGCATCAGCGCCATTTCAGCGTTCAAGCCAGCGCTTTTCCAGCTGCTGATCACCCATTGCCATGACCGCGCCGTCGCCACATCGACGCTGCCGCCCGCGTCTTTCAAAATGCTGGTGATGTCGTCGGTGTCTAAAATCGAAAATTGAGGTTTCAACCCGAGCGCCGCGCCGTCTTGCCGCAACATGCGCACACCTAATGCGTGAAAGGTGCAAATCACCACATCCTTCGCCGCCTTACCAATCAACTGCCGCGCCCGTTCGCGCATTTCCGCCGCCGCTTTGTTGGTAAACGTGATCGCCGCAATATTCTTCCCCGCCATGCCGCTTTGAATCAGTCGCCCAATTTTGTGCGTGATCACCCGCGTTTTCCCCGATCCCGCCCCCGCCAACACCAAACAAGGCCCGTGCATGTAGTTCACCGCTTCTTGCTGCGCGAGATTTAAGCCATAATTTGAACCAGTAGAAGGGGGGGATGACATTCAGAAAACCAAAGCAAAAAGGAACAACGGCAATCATAACGGTTCAGTATCCAGAAGCATAAGCCTCCAACCCCATCCCAACCACCAAAGCCACATCCGCCCCCACACCCTCCCGAAACTCCGCCTCCGCCTGCGAAACCGCCCGCTCAAACGCCGCCAACCAATCCAAACCGGTCGCTGTAAACATCACCCTCCGTGCCCGTTTATCAACGCCATCCAACGACCGCGTCACCAGCCCCCAAGCCTCACACTGCGTCACCAAATCTCCCATCGCCTGCTTGGTCACGTCCGCACTGGCCGCCAATTCCGACAAACGCGCCCCTTCCAATGGCAAATGCCGCGTGATATGCACATGCGCCGCCGTCACCTGCCCACGCGCTGCCAGGTTGGACAGCGCCAA
Source organism: Polaromonas sp. (assembly GCA_043764955.1). GTDB lineage: Bacteria > Pseudomonadota > Gammaproteobacteria > Burkholderiales > Burkholderiaceae_C > Aalborgiella. Next base: position 1,679 of record JAYUJX010000112.1, on the reverse strand, counting down.
GGGCACGTCCATGTTGTGCGCCATCAGGGTCAGCACCCGCTCGTCAAACCGCCGCAGCGCATGCCCCAACAGCCGCCCCAAATGCGTTTGCCGCCAGCCTAAATGTGTTGCTGTAAACGTGTTCTTTTTGACCATGTCACATCATAAATCAGTGGTAAATAATTAGTCAATTAAACTGACTAATTATTTACAAATTTAAATATACAAGCACAAAAGTTTGTTATAAACTACTGTTCAAGCATCCAGCAACTAAGGTTAAGATGCTGGTAAGTTATCTAAATTTTGCAAGTAACTCATTGATTTTAAAAGGAAAGTATCATGGACATGGCCGTCAAACCAACTGCAGTAACATCCGCACAAAACGCTGCCGCTAGCGCTGAAAAAGCCAAAGCGCTGCAAGCTGCACTCGCTCAAATCGAGAAACAATTCGGCAAAGGCACCATCATGCGTTTAGGCGAAGGCGAGGTGATTGAAGACATCCAAGTCGTCTCCACCGGCTCGTTGGGTTTGGATATCGCGCTGGGCGTAGGCGGTTTGCCACGTGGCCGTGTGATTGAAATTTACGGTCCTGAATCTTCCGGCAAAACCACCTTGACCCTGCAAGTCATTGCCGAAATGCAAAAACTGGGCGGCACTTGCGCGTTTGTGGACGCCGAGCACGCTTTGGACACCCAATATGCGCAAAACTTGGGCGTGAATCTGCAAGACATGCTGATCAGCCAGCCCGACACCGGCGAGCAGGCGTTAGAAATCGTTGACAGCTTGGTGCGCTCAGGCGCGGTGGATTTGATCGTGATCGATTCTGTTGCTGCTCTGACCCCAAAAGCCGAGTTGGAGGGCGAAATGGGCGACAGCTTGCCCGGCCTGCAAGCCCGTTTGATGAGCCAGGCGCTGCGCAAGCTCACAGCGCACATCAAAAAGGCCAATTGCATGGTCATTTTCATCAACCAAATCCGCATGAAAATTGGCGTGATGTTTGGTAGCCCGGAGACGACGACAGGCGGCAATGCCCTGAAGTTCTACGCCTCAGTGCGCTTGGACATTCGCCGCACAGGCACGATCAAAAAGGGCGAAGATGCAATTGGCAACGAAACCCGAGTCAAAGTGGTCAAAAACAAGGTCGCTCCACCGTTTAAAACGGCTGAATTCGACATCTTGTTCGGTGCAGGCATCAGCCGCTTGGGCGAGGTGATTGACCTGGGCGTCACCGCGGGTGTGGTTGAAAAATCAGGCGCTTGGTATGCCTTCAAAGGCGAAAAAATCGGCCAAGGCCGCGACAATTCCCGTGAATTCCTGCGTGAAAACCCAGATTTGGCGATTGAAATCGAAAACAAAGTGCGCGAATCTTTGGGTATTCCGTTGATTTCAGCCGCATCCAACGTCGCCTCAGGCATGTCGGGCACGCCCGCAGAAGAGAAAAAGCCGAAAAAGAGCCGTGATTAAATGCCGCTTAAACCAAATTGAGCTAAAAACCGTCAAGAGATGCATCTTTACCCTCAAATATGACTCTAGCCGGCGTATTTATTGCCTAAGAAGCTATGAATAATATAGTAAAAAGGGTGAATTCTGGTTTCGCGATTTCACTCAAAGGCCGCGCCCTGCGGCTTTTGAGCGGTCGCGAGTACTCCCGCGCGGAGCTGGTGAAGAAGCTCACCCCGTTCGAAGCCAGCCCCGGCGAG
>JAYUJX010000111.1:0-8007 GCA_043764955.1 Polaromonas sp. | reverse complement strand
TGATGGAGCGCAACGACTTCAACGACCGATTCAAAGCCGGCCAATCCATCAGTGTGCATGAATTTTTATACCCGCTGATGCAGGGTTACGACTCAGTAGCGTTGAAATCTGACCTAGAACTGGGCGGCACGGACCAGAAATTCAACCTACTGGTCGGACGCCACTTGCAGCAAGAATATGGCCAAGAGCCGCAGTGCATTTTGACCATGCCGCTCTTGGAAGGCTTGGACGGCGTTGAAAAAATGTCGAAAAGCAAAAACAACTACATCGGCATCTCGGAAAATGCCAACACCATGTTTGCCAAGGTTTTGAGCATTTCTGACGTGCTGATGTGGCGCTGGTACACGCTTTTGAGCTTTCAATCTGAAGCTGCCATCGAAGCCCTGAAAGCTGAAATCGCTGCCGGCCGCAACCCCAGGGACGCCAAAGTCGCCCTAGCCAAAGAAATCACCGCCCGTTTTCACTCGGCTGCGGCAGCCGATGCGGCGGAACAAGACTTTATCAACCGCAGCAAAGGTGGCGTGCCCGATGAAATTAGCGAGATCAATTTACCTTTGGGCGACGGCGGCGCGGCTGTAGGCATTGGCGCACTGCTGAAAATGTCGAATTTAGCAGCCTCCAGCGGAGAAGGCAACCGCCTGATCGACGGCGGCGGCGTGCGCGTGGACTCGAATGTGGTGAGCGACAAAGGCTTGAAACTGGGCGCTGGCGTTTACGTGCTGCAGGTGGGGAAGCGCAAGTTTGCGAAGGTGACGTTGAGTTGATACCTCACATCCACGAGAGCTGTCATTCCCGCGCAGGCGGGAATCCAGTAGCACCACGATAGATTCCCGCCTACGCGGGAATGACGGTACGGGGTTAATAAATACTTTATAAAATAATTTAGCCATGCTAGTTATAGCTGTTTATGCAATGAATATGCCGGCTACAGACCAATTTATTACTATTCTGGCAAATGACAAGCCGCCTCAATGTTGTTACCCTCTGGGTCAATAACAAATGCGCCGTAATAATTGGGGTGGTAATGGGGACGCAAACCTGGCGCTCCATAGTCTTTGCCACCGGCAGCAAGAGCTGCTTTGTGAAACGCATCCACTTGCGCCCGATTTTCTGCCCGCCAGCACAGATGGCAGCTTGTCGTGGCAGGAGCACCCCCATACGGTGAAGCGCCGTCCACAAACCAAACATCAACTTTTTTACCCTCCGGCTCATTCGCATCAGGGTGTGCGAAGCCAAGCATATTCACGCCATCGTAACTTCCTTCTACATTCAAGCTGTAACCTAGCGGAGCCAAAGTTTCACTGTAGAACGTTTTGGTGCTAGCAATATTGCTAACGCGAAAGGTCATGTGATCAAGCATTTTGAATCCTCAAAAGTAAATGTAATTAACAAAGAAAGTATAAATATACTGTATTTATTTACAGTTTTAATTCAATCCAATTTTGCTCTTTTATTTATAGCTACTTAGGCAACAAATACGCCATCTATAGCCAAATTTAACACCTAAAAATTACTATTATTTTGATAGCAAAACTAAGCCGACAAGGTATGCAGCGGAATGTCGTGCTGTACGGCCAAGAAGTCTAGCTGTTTGCGGGTTTTACTAGTAATCCATACAGCAATGGCATCGTGTGTTTGAGGGGAGAACATAGTTTTCATGCTCTCCATACTGACGCCAGCCAACGCACACAACGAGGCTGCAAAATGTGGCTCTAGTGCGGCGACTGCCACGCGGCCGTCTTTGCAGGCGTAAACTTTGTAACCCGCATGGCCACCACCGACGGCTGCGCCAAGCTTAGTCAAGCCCCAAGTGCGGGGCAAGCCGATGTAAGCGGCGGCTTCTGACAGGGCGACTTCTAAATACATGCCTTTGGATTTTGTGCGCTGCGTTAAAACAGCTTGCAAAACGGCCTCGGTCGCCATCAGCGAGCCGCCCATGTCGGCGTACAGGCTGGCGGGGAGTTCTAAGCCGGGGATCAAGTCGTTTTCAGCCATATAGGTCAAATCATGGCCTGGCTCTTCCGCCCGCGCGCCGGGTGCGCCTACGATAGCGACGACGCTGAGTTGTGGGTATTGCTTGTGCAAATCTTTCCAAACCAAACCTAGTTTTTTCATCGCTGATGGGCGAAACGAGGTCAGCAGCACATCGGTTTTGACCAATTCACGGTGCAAAGCGCGTTGACCCAGCTCGGTCTTCAAGTCAGCTTTGACGATACGCACACCTGCATGCAACTCGGCATAGGCCTTGGGGTTGTACAAACCCATGGGGTCGCCACTGGGCGGCTCTAGCTTGACGCACGTTGCACCCATCACTTTGCAGCGCATCAGCGCGGCAGGGCCAGGGAGGTTCAAACTCAAGCTGAGAACGCGAACGCCTTTGAGTGCTTTTATTGTGTTCAAAATTTTGTCGATTTTTATCGCTTTAAAAAACAACGGTTAGCGAAGGTTGGCGAAAATTAACGAACAATGATTTCCACACGGCGATTTTGCGGCTCGTCCACCTCATCTGCCGTTTTGACCAGCAATTCGCGTTTGCCGCGGCCCACAGCCTCAACCCGAGTAGCTGCCGCGCCTTTGTCAACCAGCAACTGCGCAACCACTTTTGCGCGGCTGAGTGACAAGGTGTCGTTGGCGGCTAGCGCGCCCGTCGAGTCCGTGTGCCCCGTCACCACCATGTCAGCACCACTGCGGTTGGTGGCGTCTTCTAAAATTTTAGGCAATTGCGCTAGCGAGTCTGGCGTCAGCGTCGCGCCACCAGGCATGAAGTTCAACACATACTTAGTCGCACGGGGAGGCATGGACGCGTACAACTGCGGGTAGGCCTTTTGCACCTCAGCGGCAAAAGTTGTGTCTGCCTTCAATTCTTTGTCCTCTTGAGCCGTGACGCGCTGGTACGGCGTGCTGAGCAATTGCTCGTATTTGGCTGTTTTGACCAACACTGCAGACGCTGAACCATCGGCTTGCGGCAACAAAACCACCTTGGTTAAGGGTGCGCAAGCGCCCAAAACGACCACGAAGGCGGCCACAAAGACGACCGCGATAGGTCTGATTGCAATTAGCTTCATCACAACTTGTCTTCCGTATCGACGATAAAGTCGGTACCGCGAATACCCACACTAAGCGTTTTCGTTTTGACTTGAATGGCGTCAGGATTGATCTTGGCGATCAAGCCCGTCAGCATGCGCATGGAGCCTTGCAACAAATTAATTAGCATACCGCCGTCTTGCGTGGTGGCATCAAACGTGAATTTTTGAATGTTGAATTGGCTGTTTTCAGACAACACCAGCGTCGTGCCGTCGCGCAACACCACACTGGCGCTGCTTTGCTTACCTGCAATCAAGCGCGTGTTTTCAAAAACGGCATCGCCGCTTTTCAAAGCGCGCTCGCCCTGTGTGTCACTGACGCGGACGTCGCCTGTCACGATTTTGGCAATACCAGCTGCTGAGCTGGCCGCCGTCGTTTGTGCGAAGGCAAGTGTGCTGCTCAGCGCCATCAGGCCCGCTGTTGCTAGAGCCAAGATTGGTCGATGTATTTTTGCCATAGTTGTCACTTCCCGATCGCTTAAATTAACTTGCTAAGTTCAATTTTACTCTTGTACTTCGTAAAACCGTAAGAAATACGCTTGCCCTGCCGACTTTAAGTTATCTCTTCTAAGCTATCCCCTTTAAGCTAACCCTTCACCTAGTGCAGTTATATTCATACAGTTATATTCATACAGTTATATTCACTTACACTAATTTAACCACTCAAATTTAAACACCCTATGTTTACTACTTTTCGCAACATTAGCAACATTATCTTGATCGCCACCGCGTTAAGCGCGTCGCTGTTTACGGCATCAGCGCACAGCGCAGAGTTGGGTGATTTTTATAACTTGGGGCCACGACCTGCTGAAACGGCTGTTCGCGTCGGTGCTGTAGCCTTAACGGGTCAGCGTTACCAAGGTTCAGACGAGCAAAAAATCTCGGTCGTACCTGGTATTTTTTTACAAGCATCTAACGGCTGGTTTGCAGACCCGCTCAACGGCATAGGTTACAGCTTTGAACCTCAAGGCAACTTGCAATATGGTCTGCGCGTCAACATTGAAACGGGTCGATCGGTGGAAGACGATTTACCAGGTTTTGAAAAAATCAAAGCTCGCGCGAACCCGGGTGCATTTGCCAACTACGTCGTCAACGATAAGCTAACGCTGAGGTCGGCACTGCGCGTGGGTATGGGTGAAGGCGCAGACGGCAGCTTGCTGCATCTGGGTGCATCCTACAAGGCTTTGCAAATTGGCTTTGTTGGTGTATCGTTGAATGCATCGCTCAAATTCGCCGATAGCAGCTACATGCAATCATATTTTGGCGTCACCTCTGCCCAATCAGCTGCGTCTGGGCTTAAAGCGTATCAACCCAAAGCCGGTTTCACTGCAGCTAAAGTAGGAGTATCAGTGGGTACGCCCTTGTCGCGCCAAATATTTGTGTTTTCTAATCTGTCTGTGCAGCGTTTGATGGGTGATGCAGCCAATAGCCCCATTGTCAGCAAAAAGATGCAACCTACGGCTTTTATAGGTGGGGTTTACTCTTTTTGAGGTTTAAGGTTTAAAGCTTAAGGATTTTTAGCTTAAGTTTTAGTTTTGTAGGGGTTGGCAACACCCATATCCGCCAAGATTTGAATCTCTAAAGCTTCCATGACATCGGCATCAGCGTCGCTGGTTTCATGGTCAAAACCTTGCGCATGCAGTGCGCCGTGCACTAGCAAATGGGCGTAATGCGTCGCCAAGGTCTTTTTGTTCTCTTTGGCTTCTTGCGCAACCACTGGGGCACACAGCACCAAGTCTGCCGCCACGTTAGGTGCAGCTGAGTAATCAAACGTCAGCACATTGGTGGCGTAATCTTTCTTGCGGTAGCTGGCGTTCAGCGCTTGGCCTTCTTCCGCATCGACAATGCGCACCGTTATTTCAGCGGATTCAACGTCTGCCAAGAGCGCATGTTTGAGGTATTTGGTCACCGCATGGCGCGGCAAAGCGGCGCGGTGGCGTGCAACGTCGTCAAATTTGGCGAATTGAAGGGAAAGTGTTAAATCTATAGCCATTTTAGGTATTTTGGGGTAATTTTAGGTCTAATTTAGGCGTAAAATAGGCTATAGCCAGCGTATTTATTGCCTAAGCAGCTATAAAATATATAGCAATTTATATTTACTCTTTTACTGACTTTTTAGCATCATACGCGTCTACGATACGCGCAACCAGCGGATGCCGCACCACATCGGCACTGGTAAATCTTGAAATCGCAATACCCTGTACCTTTTTCAACACCTTCTCGGCATCCACCAAACCGCTGAGCTGGGTTTTAGGCAAATCAATCTGGCTCACATCACCGGTGATCACCGCTTTGGCGCCAAAACCAATGCGTGTTAAAAACATTTTCATCTGCTCAGCCGTGGTGTTTTGCGCTTCGTCTAGGATGATGAACGCGTTGTTCAGCGTGCGGCCACGCATGAAAGCCAGCGGTGCGACCTCTAATTGCTGCCGCTCAAAGGCTTTTTGCACCTTGTCAAAACCCATCAACTCGTACAAAGCGTCGTACAGCGGGCGCAGATAAGGGTCGATTTTTTGCGTCAAATCGCCAGGCAAATAGCCCAAACGCTCGCCCGCTTCTACGGCAGGGCGGGTTAAAACAATGCGTTGCACGCTGCTGCGCTCAAGTGCATCAACAGCACTGGCCACCGCCAAATAGGTTTTGCCGGTTCCAGCAGGGCCAATGCCCAGCGTGATGTCGTGACTGGCGATGTTGTCTAAATAGGTTTGCTGGTTCGGCGTTCTGGCTTGTAAATCCAGGCGCTTTGTCACCAAACCATGCTCTTTTTTGCCGGTTTTGACCAAATCCGGGTCACCGGCGAGCATGATTTGCACAATATCGGTCGCAATAGGCTTGTCCGCCATCTCATACAGCGCTTGCAGCATTTCCAACGCCATGGCCGCTTTTACCTTGGTACCGTCAATTTTGAATTGTTCATGCCGATGCGCGATGCTGACGCCCAGCTCGGCTTCTATGGTTCGCAAATGCACGTCTAACGGGCCGCAGGTGTGGCCGGTGCGGGTGTTGTTGGGCGGTGAAAAGGTGTGGCGCAGAATCAAGTGCAGAATCCTTGGATAATCTGTGAAAGTAAGTGTTGTTAGTGTTCTAATTTACACGAATACCGATATTTCTCCCATACATCCATAAAAAGACAACAAACCCGCATGATTGGCAAACTAACTGGCACGCTGTGCGACAAAAACCCGCCGCAAATCGTCATCGATTGCCACGGCGTGGGCTATGAGGTCGATGTGCCCATGAGCACGTTTTACAACCTGCCGTCATTGGGCGAACAGGTCACGCTGTTGACGCATTTTGTCGTGCGGGAGGATGCGCAAATCTTGTTTGGCTTTCAAACCGCACAAGAGCGCTCAGCTTTTCGCCAACTCATCAAAATCTCTGGCGTGGGTGCACGCACCGCTTTGTCCGTGCTGTCGGGCATGAGCGTGGGCGAGTTGGCGCAAGCCATTACCCTGCAAGAAGCGGGCAGGTTGATCAAAGTCCCAGGCATCGGTAAAAAGACAGCCGAGCGCCTGCTATTGGAGCTAAAAGGCAAGATGGGTGCAGATATTGGCTTGCCAACACACGCTGGCAGCGATGCGCAAATTGACATTCTTCAAGCGCTGGTGGCACTGGGTTATAGCGACAAAGAAGCTGCTTTGGCATTGAAAGCACTGCCGCAGGATGTGAGCGTGAGCGATGGCATTAAATTGGCGCTGCGGGCCTTGGCAAAGTAATTAGCTAAATAGCTATCGAAGTAATTAAAGACACACATGAGCATCCAAACCGACGATTTCGGCCTGCCGCCGCCTGATAAACGTGTCATGTCTGCCGCCGCTGCTTCTCCCAACGAAGAGGCGGTCGAACGCGCCTTGCGCCCCAAGCTGTTTGACGAGTATGTGGGGCAAACCAAGGTGCGGGAGCAGTTGGAGATTTTCATTGGTGCGGCCAAAATGCGAAACGAGGCGATGGACCACGTGCTGCTGTTTGGACCACCAGGTTTGGGGAAAACCACGCTATCGCACATCATTGCGCACGAACTTGGGGTTAACTTACGCCAAACCAGTGGGCCCGTGCTGGAGAAGCCCAAAGATTTGGCTGCACTGTTGACCAATTTGGAAAAGAACGATGTGCTGTTCATCGACGAAATTCACCGCCTCAGCCCCGTGGTGGAAGAGATTTTGTACCCCGCGCTGGAAGACTTTCAAATTGACATCATGATTGGCGAAGGGCCTTCGGCACGCTCGATCAAGTTGGATTTGCAGCCCTTTACCCTTGTAGGGGCAACAACCAGAGCGGGCATGCTGACGAATCCGCTGCGCGACCGCTTTGGGATTGTCTCGCGGTTAGAGTTCTACACAGCGCAAGAGCTGGCAAAAATTGTGAAACGCAGTGCGAATTTGCTGAATGTACCCACTGACGAAGAGGGTGGCTTTGAGATTGCCCGCCGCTCACGGGGTACACCCCGCATTGCCAACCGCTTGTTACGCCGCGTGCGTGACTATGCTGATGTCAAAGGCAAAGGGCGTATCACTTTAGATATTGCCAACAAAGCGCTTGCGATGCTGGATGTGGACCCGCAGGGCTTAGACATCATGGATCGAAAGATGTTGGAAGCAGTGATTCACAGGTTTGATGGTGGGCCAGTCGGTCTAGACAATATCGCCGCCAGCATTGGTGAAGAGCGCGACACGATTGAAGACGTGATTGAACCGTATTTGATTCAGCAAGGCTACTTGCAGCGCACGCCGCGTGGACGCATCGCCACTTTGGCAGCGTATCGCCACCTAGGTGTGCTGCCGCCCAAGAACAGCGCTGAGCTGTTTAACGAAAAAGAGTAAACCATTCTCGTTCGGACTGAGCCTGTCGAAGTCATCGCAGCCCTTCGACAAGCTCAGGGCGAACGGGGGTAATTGATATTCTCTGTTTAATGCAGTACTCGTGC
>JAYUJX010000110.1:0-8008 GCA_043764955.1 Polaromonas sp. | reverse complement strand
GGCTAATGGTCAAAATAAGAGTCAAAATAATGGTAAAAGCGAGGCTCAAAAGAGCCGCTGGTTTGATATGGACGATGCGGCACTGCAAGCCGCCGTCGCCAAAGAGCCGCGTTTGGTGCATTTTGTGGTCAATACAGACGACATCCAAGCGGGTCGTGCTGCGTTAAAAGCAATTGGTATAGACCGTGGCGCTGCAGTTGAGGCCAGCCGCCCGACCCGCAAAGGCCGCTTGGAGTGGAAAATCACCGTGCGCGACGATGGCCAGCGTTTGTTCAGTGGCGCATTGCCCAGTTTGATTCAATGGGGTAAATCTGGTGCTGAAGAGCCACTTCGCCTGCACCCCAGAAACACCTTGCCCCGCTCTGGCGTGTCGCTGCAAAGCGTGGCGGTGACCTCGCCCACGCCAGAAAAACTGCAAGCTGCTTATGACGCCATGGGGCTGACGGGCGTGACCTTGACTGAGGGTGATGCCGATATCACGGTGACGCTGAAAACGCCTAAAGGTCTGGTAGAACTGCAAAGCCACGGTATTTAATCAATGCCAGCATGACAAAAACGATTGTCCTGCTCAACCCACACGCCGCTGGCGGTAAAGCGGCTGCATTGGCCGAACCCATGCGGCGTTGGTTGGTGCAACATGCACCGCTAATTGCGTTAGAAATTCCAGATTCAGTTGCCCAAGCCAGACTGTTGATTGACGCTTTGCCGCAAGCCAGCCGTGTCGTCGTTGTGGGCGGCGATGGCTCCTTGAATCAACTTCTGCCCAGTTTGCTAAGAGGTTTGCACACCACAGCACTCGTACCGTTTGGCAGTGGCAACGACACGGCGCGTGCGCTGGGGTTGTATGGTTTGTCGTGGCAAAAGGCGTTGTCGCATGGCTTGGCGGGTGCTGCAAGCCAGATCGACCTTGGTTTGGCTGAATTTGCTATCGATGCAAATACTGAAGTAAATGGTCAGCCACAAACCTGCCGAATCCCTTTCATTTCCAGCTTGACCACGGGTTTCGATTCTTCCGTAGGGCTGCGCGCCATCAACGGGCCAAAGTGGCTGCGTGGCTTGCCGCGTTATCTGCTGGCTACCGTACGGGAATTGGTGAGCTTTCGCACGTGGCGAATGGAAGTCAGCGTTGATGGTGCACCCGTGCATTCTGGGAAGGCGTTGTTTGCGTCCACCCTCAACACCCGCACCTTCGGCGCAGGCATGCCCGCCGTACCGCATGCGCGCCTTGACGATGGACGTTTAAACTTGCTCTTGGCACGGCAGCTGAGCTTGATGCAAACCTTGTTGCTGCTGCCGCGTTTGCTCATAGGCAAACACCTGAGCCACGCTAAAGTGAACACCCAGCCGTTTCAAACCATGCAGATCAATGCGGCAATGCCGGTACCTATTGCCGCTGACGGCGAGTATCTGGGGCTGAGCAAACGCATCACTGTCACCGTGCAAGCGGGGCAATTGGCTGTCGTGGCTGCGACTGCCTAAAAGCGTGCAGTCGTTGACAATGGCCACATGGGAAATCTCTATCTAGTACGCCACGGCCAGGCTTCGTTTGGTGCAGAAGATTACGACAATTTGAGCGAACTCGGTCACAAGCAGGCTGAGCGATTGGGCGCGTACTTCAAGCAAAAAAACAGGCAGTTTGACGCCGTCATCACCGGCACGTTGCGCCGCCACACGCAAACCTGGCAAGGCATTGCCAAAGGCGCTGGTTTTGAACACGAACCGCTGCAGTGGCCGGGTTTGAATGAGTATGACAGCCACGCCGTCATTGCCACCATCCACCCCGGAAAGCTAGAAAAGCCAGACACACCAGAAATGTACCGCCATCATTTTCGGTTGCTCAAAGATGGTTTGACACAGTGGATGAACGGCGTTGTTAGCCCCGCTGGCATGACTAGCTATGTCGATTTTCAGCAAGGCGTGGTCAGCGCGCTTGACCATGTGCGTAAAACCTATACGGCAGACAAAGCATCCGCTAAAACTGGCAATAAGTCAGGCAATATTTTGATCGTCTCCAGCGGCGGTCCGATTTCAACTGCTGTCGGTCACATTCTAGGCACCACGCCCGAAACTACGATAGAACTGAACTTGCGCATCCGCAACTGCTCCATCACCGAATTCGCCTTCACTCCCAAGCGCCACATGCTGGTGACGTACAACACGCTGCCGCATTTGGAAGAGTTGCCGGATTGGGTGACGTATTCTTAAAAAATACGCGTAAAAATCAAAACTTCTCAGGCCTCAAAACCTCAACGTCCCGAATGAAAGACACCATGGCGTAGTTGGTGTAGTAGTGGGTTTGTAGGTATTGCACGATGGTTTCAGCCATGGCGCGGTTGCAAATCACCTCTATGCGAATGTTTGCAGCTTCCTTCCATGCGGCATCGCGTACACCACGGCTACCACGGCCACGCGCATCGGTCACGGTATAGCCGCTGACGCCCAACTTGTCTAGGTCACGTAAAAGGGCGGTCTCTATCGCAGCTTCCGTCACCACTGTCAGGAGGCTTCTTGTTTCGTGGGTTTGTATCATCGTTTTTATCCTGAAAATTTCACGACTAGCCAATAGTAAATCGGTATACCAATCAAAATGTTGAAGGGAAAAGTAACACCCAGCACCGCGCCTAGCGACAAGCCGGGATTAGCCTCTGGCAGCGCCAAACGCATAGCAGCCGGCACGGCAATGTAGGAAGCACTGGCGGCTAAGGTGGCCAGCAAGGTTGTGCCGCCCACTGATAAATTTAAAGCCAATCCGCAGGCCATACCGAGCGCAGCAGAGACCAGTGGCATGCAAACTCCGAAGATGACGATAAACAGCCCACGGGAGCGAAGTTCTTTGGTCTGCTTCGCCACAATCAGCCCCATTTCTAAAAGAAAAAGCGCCAACGCACCTTTGAACAAGTCATAAAATAAATTTTTGACAGGCTCCAAGCCCAAAGGACCGGCAGCCCAGCCAATCGCCATGCCGCCAATCAGCAGGGTGACGCCTTTGCCCAGAAAACTCTCATGCGCCAGCACGCCCCAGCGTGTGTCTTTGCCAATGCCGCGAGCGATAACAATACCGACCACGATGGCAGGCACTTCCATGACGGTGAGAAAAATCGCCAGTTGCGGCTCAAAAGCAATGCCGCGCGTGGTGAGCCAATTGCTCCCCACCGCATAAGTCGCCACGCTGACCGAGCCGTAATGCGCTGCAGTAGAAGCCGCATCTGCTCTGCCTAATCGACCCGCATAGCGCAAAACTGCGTAAGCAATGAAAGTAAGCACGACGCCCAGCAACATGACCAAGCCGAGCTGTGGCAGCAGAGGTTTGAGCGCCTGTTGCGCCAAGCCCTCGCCACCCTTCAGGCCAATGGTGAGGAGCAATACCAGCGAAAGTGACTCATAAAGTGCTGAGGGCAGCTTCAAATCCGCGCGTAACAGACCAGCCGTTAAGCCAAAGATGAAAAATAAAATCACGACATCTATCATGCATTCGACTCCGTAGTTTCCATATTTTCCGCGGTTTCTGAGTTTACTTCAACCTGCTTTTGGTGCTGTGTTTGCCGCTGGCTCAGTTGCTTACCCGCTTTAACTTGCGGCAGCGGTAACTTCGGTATCAAACTGCGCAGCACATCAGGCCGAGCGCGAGCGCCGCTGGCAATGTAGTCGGCGAGCAAGGTTTTTGTGATGAGTTCGGCATCAAATTTGCGAACGTCGATGAGGTAAGCGTGCAGCGCGTCGACCAAGTTTTCTGGGGTGATGCCGCTGGTTTTGCCCTTGGTTTTGGATGAGCTTTCCCACAACCAATCGCTGAAAGCCATGAAGGCCCAAAAAGGCGAGGCTGCAGTAGATGTGGCGCTGAGCAACAATGCCATCGCCTGCCCAAAGCGCCCCGAATTGGCGACCAAGTCCCAGTAGCGTGCCAGTCGTGCGAAGCGTTGCATGTCCGCAGCGTTCACGGCGTTGGTTTGCTGGATTTGATAGGGCGGCAAAGTGTCATAAACCATGCCGTGTTCGACGGTGTGCCGCGCTATTGGCGTGCCGCGTAGGCGCTTCAAAATGCCGAGCTGGATTTCGTGCGGTTTGATGGCAAACAGGCGGTCAAAGCCTGCGCCGAAGCTTTGCAGGCTCTCGCCCGGCAGGCCAAAAATCAAATCGGTGTGTAAATGCGCGTTGGATTCGTTGACCAGCCAGCCTAGGTTTGCCACGGTTTTGTCATTGTCTTGCCGGCGCGAGATGCGTTGTTGCACTTCGACGTTGAAGCTTTGAATGCCGACCTCAAACTGCAGCACGCCCGGCGGGAATTGGGCGATCATATCTTTCAACTTGTCAGGTAAATGGTCGGGAATGACTTCAAAGTGGACAAACAGGTCTGAACTAAGACGGTCTAAAAAGAACTGCAAAATCCGCACCGATGCGTCGATTTTGAGGTTGAAAGTTCTATCTACAAACTTGAAATTACGTGCACCACGGGCGAACAGCGTCTCTAGCTCGCCTAAAAACAGCTCTAAATCGAACGCCCAAGCAGTTTTATCCAGCGAGCTGAGGCAAAACTCGCACTTGAACGGGCAGCCGCGCGAGGCTTCAACATACAGTAAGCGGTGCGCCAAGTCGTCGTCGGTGTACAAATCGTAGGGCAATGCGATTTCATTCAGAGGCGGCTGCTCGCCTGCGATGACTTTCATCAGTGGTTTTGGGCCATGCAACAAGGCTTGGCACAACTTAGGAAAGCTCACATCACCCCAGCCGGTGATGACGTGGTCGGACACATGGACGATCTCTTGTTCCAGCGTTTCGTGGCTCACTTCTGGGCCGCCGAGGATGATTTTGATGTCTGGGCACTGCATTTTGAGCAGTTTGACGAGGGCGCAGGTCTGCACCACGTTCCAGATATACACCCCAAAACCGATGATTTTTGGGTTTATGGCCAGCAATTCAGTGGCTAGCTCTTCGGTTTTGCGGTTGATGGTGAACTCGCACAACGCTGTTTTAGGCTGCAAATCGCCCATATTGGCCAGCAAATAGCGCAAGCCTAGTGAGGCATGGATGTACTTGGCGTTGAGGGTGCATAGCAAAATATCAGTCATCCCTCCATTATGGGTTTTCTGCGGCTAGTATTAAAGTTGTATTTTGCAAATAAAATATCACCAAGCCAGAGCGCGCCACAGTGCTTACCTCGTTAGTTGCGGTGTTTTTCAATATTAGCCGTGTCTACCAGACCAATTGGGCTGAAAATATTAAACCAAGCTTGTATAGTAGATGCATCAATGTTTTGTTCGATGCAGCATGCTGCAAATGTGGAGTAAGTAATGCACGTCTTGGATTCAACGATAACAGAGCAACAATACGCAGACATGCGGGCAGGATTGTCAGCATTGTGGGTTATGGTGTTTAAACATCGTGCTGGTTTGGAGCGTTTGTTGGGTTTAAATCGCGAAATAAACAGCTATTTGACGATGAAAACCTGGGACCATTGGATCAACTTTCAGGCCTTGGTCGTCAAGTTTGAGTCGGCGCTGGACGAGGCGAGTCATTTTTTGCATGAGCTGGATGACGTGATTGCGCGAAATGATTCGCTGCAAGCGGAATTGGTCGCCTATGGCGAGCAGATAACGCTGCAGATGAAGTCCAGCACTGTTAAATACATGGTGGATGAATTTCATAAGATGGCTTCCAACACCCAAAAACAGGTGGATGAACGGCAAGCTGCGAGAGTTTTAGCTCAAATCAAGGCAGAAGTTGAACAGCACCACCGAGCGCACGTGACGCAAGCTGGATATGCTGAAAATGATGATGGTACGGTGACGGACGTTAAAACGCATTTGATGTGGATGCAATGTGCGCAAGGTCAATCAGGACCACAATGCGAGGGCGTGGTTTTGCAGTACACGTGGGATTTGGCCATGCGCATTCCTGAGACCTTAAACAAGCGAGGCGGCTTTGCTGGTTACACCGATTGGCGTTTACCAACCTTGCAAGAGCTACAAAGTCTGGTTCGCATGGATGCGCACCCAACTATGTGTTTGGATGCTTTCCCCAATGCGCCGGAAGCCTTGTTTTGGTCATCCACCCAGTTGCATGAAGGCATCAATGAGGGGGAAAAGAATGAAAATGCCTTGGTTTGGAATGTGTACTTTGGATCGGGAAGTCTGGGAACCAATGCGCAATACAACAGCTATGCCGCTCGCTTAGTACGAAGCTACGCTTGATTTTCTGTAACAATCGCAGGAACTTTGCGATATTTACACACTCTCACAGCGTCGATGCTAGGTAAAAATTCTTTCATAAAATTCATTTCCGCTATTTTTTTTATAGCTATACAGGCAATAAATACGCCGGCTATAGCTCAAAATGGCACTCAAATTGGGTTAAATTCATCAAATAAGAGCGTTTTGACGACGCAGCGCGTACGCGCCGAGCTGCTGGCGCATGCGCCGCAAGGTGTCACCGCTAGCAATGACGACAAAATCACGCCAAACACCGTTTGGGTGGGTTTACAACTGGCGCATCAACCCAAATGGCACTCGTATTGGAAAAATCCTGGGGATTCCGGTTTGCCTACGCGCTTGAGCTGGACTCTGCCTGTGGGGATAATTGCTGGTGACATTGCTTGGCCCAAACCCCAAAAATTTTTTCTAGGGGACTTGCTAAATTTTGGTTACGGCGAGACGGTTTTATTGGCTGTGCCTTTAACGGTCACGCCCGCTTTCAAACAGTCCTTGCTTAATAGTAATTTAGACATCTCACTCAAAGCTGAATGGTTGGTCTGCAAGGATGTTTGCGTCCCTGAAGAGGGTGAATTTGCGCTAAGTATCCCGATCAAAGGGTCTACTGCAATTAATTCTGCAGCGTTTGAAGCTGCTTTCAAAGCGCAACCCAAACCCGTCAGCTCAAACGTGGGCGGCGACGCACCTGCTAGCCGGGCGCTGGTTGAGGGCAACGAGTTGAAGTTTGAAGTGCAAGGGTTGCCCGCAGAACTACGTGGGCAAACACTAGATTTTTATCCTGAAACCACCGAGATTTTGAATAACAGCGCTATCAGCAGTGCCTCTAGCAGACAAGAATGGCGGGGCGCGGTCTGGCGCATCAGCCTGCCGCTGTCATCTAATCGTAGCCAAAGCCCATCTGTCATGCCCGTGGTGTTGAAGTCAGGTGATGAAGCATGGCGTGCAGATGTCGCTGTGCAGGGCGCATGGCCGCAAGTTGCGGCTGCTGCAACAGTGTCACCCGGTTTGGCGGCTGCGTTGGCTGAAAACAAAGCAGTGCAGAATGCCAATTTAACCGCTGCCCCCGTTAGTTTGACCCTGTTTGCCGCGTTGCTAGGTGCGCTGTTGGGCGGTTTGATTTTGAATTTGATGCCTTGCGTTTTCCCTGTCTTGGCTCTCAAAGTGGTGGGTTTCACGCAGCATGCGGGTGACAAAGCCGCCCACAGACGCAGCGGTTTGGCGTATTTCGCGGGCGTGGTGCTGTCATTTGTGGCGTTGGGAGCCTTATTTTTAGCGCTCCGAGCGGGTGGCGAGCAGCTGGGCTGGGGCTTTCAGCTGCAAAACCCGCTGGTGGTGGCGGGGTTGGCGGTACTTTTCACGGTTTTGGGCATGAATTTAGCGGGATTGTTTGAATTTGGCAGTGTCTTGCCGTCCTGCGTCGCCGCTGCGCGGTCTAAGAATCCCACGGTTGATTCGTTTTTGTCAGGCGTTTTAGCTGTTGCTGTGGCATCACCTTGCACCGCACCGTTCATGGGCGCATCGCTGGGTTTTGCGCTGGGTTTGCCGGTGGTTGAGGCTTTGCTGATTTTTGCCGCCATTGGCGTGGGCATGGCGCTGCCGTATGTCGCTGCCAGTTTCATTCCCGCCGTGGCGCGTGCTTTGCCAAGGCCTGGTGCTTGGATGGACACGTTCAAAAAGTTCATGGCTTTCCCCATGTTTGCCACGGTCGTTTGGCTGGTGTGGGTGCTGGGGCAGCAAACCGGTATTGACGGTGCGGGTGCGCTGTTGGCAATTTTGTTGATGCTGTGCATGTTGCTGTGGGC
>JAYUJX010000109.1:0-2197 GCA_043764955.1 Polaromonas sp. | reverse complement strand
CGACCTTGCGTGAAATCATTGAAATTCTGCTTGACCACAGCGGTTTGATCGAGCACTACAAAGCCGACCGCGAAGGCGCAGACCGCATTGAAAACTTGGAAGAACTGGTCAACGCTGCCGAGAGCTTTGTCACCATTGAAGGTTTTGGCCGTAGCGCGGTGGCGATGCCCAGCGAAGACGCTGGCAAAGAATCCTTTAAAAACTTGACGCAAAGCCCAGCCAGCCAAGGGCTTACCCCGTCCGTTCGGTCTGAGCTTGTCGAAGACTTCTCAAACACTTCGACAAGCTCAGTGCGAACGGATTTAGCCTTGGACGCAGAATTTGCCACAGGTGAAACCATGTCACCCTTGAACGCATTCCTTACCCATGCCGCACTCGAATCCGGCGACAACCAAGCCCAAGCCGGCCAAGATGCCATTCAGCTGATGACGGTGCACGCCTCCAAAGGGCTGGAGTTTGACTGCGTGTTTATAGGCGGCATGGAGGAAGGGCTGTTCCCACATGAAAATTCCATGTCAGATGTCGGCGGCTTGGAGGAAGAGCGCCGCTTGATGTACGTCGCCATCACCCGTGCTCGCAAGCGCTTGTACCTCAGCCATTCTCAAACCCGTATGCTGCACGGCCAAACCCGCTACAACTTGAAGAGCCGGTTTTTTGACGAGCTGCCAGAAGATGCTTTGAAATGGATCAGCCCGAAAACTTCCAGCTTTGGTTCGGGCTTCAATTCTGCTATTAATTCAGGAGCATATCAGGCATATAATACGCTGGCTAGAGGTCAATTTTTAGGGTCAAATGCAGGTAATTTAGAACGGTTTGCTAGTCCCTCAGTGCCGCAGCAAAAAGCCGAACCAGCCCATGGCTTGCGTGCTGGCATGCAAGTGTTTCACCCCAAATTTGGCGAAGGCAAGTTGTTGACTCTCGAGGGTTTGGGCGACGACGCCAAAGCCCAAGTCAATTTCCCGCGCCATGGCGTGAAGTGGTTGGCGTTGAGTGTCGCTAAATTAACACCGATTTAGGTGCTGATTTACTCACCAATCACGCATGAAGCGCCCTCAAAACCAGCGCCTTCGCCATGGTTTGTTCATAACCAGCGTTGATGCAGCGTAGTCTGAACTCTTTGCTGGTGTTCACGTAGTAACCAAAATCAGGATGTAGGACCACATCTGCGGCCAATGTGTCGGGCCGTGTCAAGGCACGTTTGCGCAAATCACCTTCTTTAAAACGCGCAGATCCGGCGGGTGAATTTTCTTCATGGGCGGAGGCATCAATAGCCAATACTTTGACTGCGCCCATGGCACGCGCCAATCGAACCGGCATGGGTATGACCAAGTCTGCATCGATGTATTGCACGCCTCGAATCCGCACAGGGGTGAACATGCCCTCAATCGCGCTGCTGGCCTGCACAGCCAAGCCAGCGTGTCCGGCGTTGAAAATAACAGGCTTGCGTGACGATTTTTCTGCGGCAGCAGCGGCAAAGCGAATCGGCAGTTTCTCGATGGATGGCTGCCCAGTTTGTGCCATGATCTGCTCTGTCACCTGTGCGGCAATAGGTGCGCCGTCAAATTTGCCTTCGCCCAACATCGCCCAGCGACCGACTTCAAGTAGGCCTAGATCTAACGCCAATGCCTCTAATTTTGCAGCCCGCATTCCGCTGGCGTACAGCGCGCCCACCAAAGCACCAGCGGAGCCACCGACGATCAGATCAGGTTTGAGCCCCAGTTCCTCCAGCGCTTTGAGCACGCCAATGTGCACAAAACCACGTGGTCCCCCCGAGCTAAACACCCATGCCACGCGAGCAGGGCGATTCAAGGTGGGGTCGTAACGAGGCGCAAGACTGTCTGTATGGTCAAAGTCCGCGCTGATGGTACAGCCAGTCGTTAAAACGCCACCAATTCCGCCAATGCCAGCCAGGAGCGTTAACCCCTTGGTCATGGCGTGGCGGCGATTCTGCCGTATTGTCGATTTATCAGTCATCAATAGTTCATAAAAATTATGTCTTTACTGCTAAAATTTTAAAACTATAAATCTTCAACGTTAACCGTCATAGGTATATCTTAGTGATTAATTTGCGAAAAAGCGTCTGTATGCTGTTCGTTTTTATATTGGCGATACAGTCTGCCAGCGCCAGGGATTATGTTGAAACTAGAGATGCAAACACCGAAGATGTTGCGTCGGAACAAGATACCCCTTTACGTGC
>JAYUJX010000108.1:0-2198 GCA_043764955.1 Polaromonas sp. | reverse complement strand
ACTTGTGATTTATATGCCCCAGTTGCCGCAAAATGGACGACCGGACAGAGGCGGGGTCGAGCTTTTCGCCTTCAATAGCAGCGGTGGCGATGACTTCTTGCGTCATGACTTCATGCAACACGCTGCCAGACTGTGCCAAACCCACCGCAGCGGCACGGCCAATCACTTCACCCTGCCATTTGCGTGCTTGGAGCAAGGCGGCATCTACGGCCACAGAGGTCGCTGTGAACTTCGGCCAGCCTTTTAGCTGCCAAATAAGTAGGTTTTTAGATGCCATGAGCCGTATTATACAAAATACGGCTCAAAATGTGAGCCGTATTTTAAAATTTACGGCTCATACTGGTTAAAACTTGACTCTTAGAACTTAATTCTCCCCGTCAAAATATCCACCCACATGCGCCAATCTCCGGCGAAGCTGTAGAAGGGGTATTTGAAGGTGGCGGGGCGGTTGTGTTCAAAGAAAAAGTGTCCGATCCACGCAAAGGCGTAACCTTGCAGCAGAGCGACGAGTATCAAACTGGGATTACGGGTCACTAGGGCGGAAACTAACAGCACCAAAGCGATGCTGGTGCCCACAAAGTGCAGGCGGCGCGAGGTTTGGTGGCTGTGCTCGCTGAGGTAGAAGGGGTAAAACTCGGCGAAGGTGGCGAATTTTTTGTCTGCGGTGCTTGGGTCGCTCATGTTGTCACCTCGTTAGTTTGCAACCGAAAAAAAACCGTTCGGACTGAGCTTGTCGAAGTCTTCACAAGCCCTTCGACAGGCTCAGGGCGAACGGGGATGGTGTTGGCTGCATAGATTAAAGCCTATCTTCCCCGCATAAACAACGCATCCAGCTCCTTGATGCTGATTTGCCGCCAAGTCGACCGGCCATGGTTGCACTGGTCGGAGCGTTCGGTTTCTTCCATTTGGCGCAAGAGGGCGTTCATCTCGTCCAGCGTCAGTTTGCGGTTCGCCCGCACCGCGCCGTGACAGGCCATGGTGGACAAAATCTCGTTTTGAGCGCGTTGGATGACGGTGCTGGCGTGGTGCAGGGCGAGTTCGGCCAGGACACTGCGGGCGAGTTCGACGGCGTCGCCTTTGGCGAGCGTGGTGGGTACGGCGCGGACGGCTAGGGTTTTGGGGGAGAAGGCGGTGATGTCCAGACCGAGTTGCAGCAGCGTTTCCGCGCATTCTTGCGCGGTGGAGACTTCCAGCGGGGTAGCGGCGAAGGTGGCGGGGATGAGCAGGGGCTGGCTGGGGAGGGACGTTTTTGCTGCTTCCGCAACGTTGATCTGCGATTTCAGCCTCTCGTAAACAATCCGCTCATGGGCAGCGTGCATGTCCACAATCACCAAACCTTGGGTGTTTTCCGCCAGGATGTAGATGCCTTGCAGCTGGGCGACGGCGCGGCCGAGTGGCCAGATGGTGTCGTTGGCAATCCCGTTTGCGTTGCTGGTTTGCGCTGAATTTTGGAAAGGTGTTTGGCTGCTTTCTGCACCTTTATCTGTACGATTCTGTGTCGACCAAGCGGCGGAAACGTCAGAAACAAGATGGGTTTCAGCGGGTAAAAGCTCCCGATTTGCTATGTAATTCGTAGCACTTTTGTCAGAAAATACGCTGACCAGAGGCATATTTGAGGGGGTAAATGTGTTGAATAACTGGTTTTGCGGCTCAGTTTGGCTGTTCCTACCCGATTCGGCCATTTGCGTTATGGAGGCCGCCCGTGGCGCTGCCAAAGCGTTCTCAACCGCATGCCGCACCGCCTGATGCACCTCGCGGCCATCTCTGAAGCGCACTTCGATTTTGGTCGGATGCACGTTGACATCCACCCGCGTCGGCTCGATCTCCACATACAGCACATACACCGGCTGGCGGTGGCCGTGCAGCACGTCTTCGTAGGCGGAGCGCGCCGCGTGGGTGATGACTTTGTCGCGGACGAAGCGCTGGTTGACGTAGGCAAACTGCTGGTCGGCGCGGCTCCTGGCGTTGTCGGGCAGGCCGGCGCGGCCGGTGACGCGGATGCCGCCCTGGGTGTGTTCGACCTGGATGGATTGGTTGATGAAATCATCGCCAAAAACGTCTCTAAGTCGTTGATTACGCTGGGTTTTTTCATCGTTTGACGTGGAGGAACGCCATTGCTCCACCAGCTTGCCGTCATGCCAAATCGCAAAACCCACTTCTGGCCGCACCAGCGCATGACGGCGCACGGCTTCAATGCA
>JAYUJX010000107.1:0-2199 GCA_043764955.1 Polaromonas sp. | reverse complement strand
TTTACGGTATTGGCCAGCCTGAGGCGTACCACAAGATGATCATGACGCTGCGCACCGGCGACAAGCTAAACCAACGCGATGCCATCATCCAGCTCATCCGCATGCAGTACAAACGCAACGACATGGACTTTTCGCGCGGCACGTTTCGGGTGCGGGGCGACACGATTGACGTGTTTCCGGCGGAGCATTCGGAGATGGCAGTGCGGATCGAGATGTTTGACGATGAAATCGAGTCGCTGCAGCTGTTTGACCCGCTGACGGGCAAAATCCGCCAGAAAATCCCGCGTTTCACGGTCTACCCGAGCAGCCATTACGTCACGCCGCGCGACCAAGTGGTCACAGCCATTGAAACCATCAAAATCGAGTTGGCCGAGCGGATTTCGCACTTTTTGAAAGAGGGCAAATTGGTCGAGGCGCAGCGGATTGAGCAGCGCACGCGGTTTGACCTGGAAATGCTGACCGAAGTCGGCCACTGCAAAGGCATTGAAAACTATTCGCGGCACCTGAGCGGTGCCAAGCCCGGCGACCCACCATCGACCTTGACCGACTACATGCCCAAAGACGCGATGATGTTTGTGGACGAAAGCCACGTCACCATCGGGCAGTTTGGGGCGATGTATCTGGGCGACCGCTCGCGTAAATCAACACTGGTGGAATACGGCTTTCGGCTACCGAGCGCCATGGACAACCGACCGCTCAAGTTTGCCGAATTTGAAACCAAAATGCGCCAGGTCGTGCTGGTCTCGGCCACGCCGTCGAACTGGGAAAAAGAGCACGCAGGGCAGGTGGTCGAGCAGGTTGTACGGCCTACCGGCTTGGTTGACCCCGAAGTCGAAGTGCGCCCCGCGACCAGCCAGGTGGACGACGTGCTGCAGGAGATTCGTATCCGCGTCGAAAAGTCGGAGCGTGTCTTCATCACCACGCTGACCAAGCGCATGGCGGAGCAGTTGACGGATTATTTAAGCGACAACGGCGTCAAAGTGCGCTACTTGCACAGCGATATTGACACCGTCGAGCGGGTCGAGATTTTGCGTGATCTGCGACTCGGTGCGTTTGACGTGCTGGTCGGCATCAACCTGCTGCGCGAGGGCTTGGACGTGCCCGAGGTGAGTTTGGTGGCGATTCTGGATGCGGATAAGGAAGGCTTTTTGCGTTCTGAGCGTTCATTGATCCAGACCATAGGCCGCGCAGCCCGTAATTTGAACGGCCGTGCCATTTTGTACGCCGACAAGATCACCGACTCCATGCGCCGTGCCATGGACGAAACCCAGCGCCGCCGTGACAAACAAATCGCCCACAACACGTTGAACGGCATCGTGCCAAAGAGCATCAACAAAAAAATCAAAGACCTGATCGACGGCGTTTACAGCACCAAAGCGGGCTTGGAAATGGAGCGCCTCGAAAACGACGCCATGAACCGCGCCAAGGTTGAAGACATGTCCGAAAAAGATATTGGCCGCGAAATCAAGAGACTAGAGAAGCTGATGATGACGCACGCCAAAGACCTAGAATTTGAGAAAGCGGCGAGGGTGCGTGACCAGTTGCACATCTTGAAAGAGCAGGCGTTTGGGGCGCCGGGAGTGGACAATGTTGTGTCGATTGAGAGATAGTTTTCGAGATAAAACGCATAAAGTGTCTTATTTTGAGAATCCATACATGACTACTCAGTTATTTTTGATACCGATCGGTATAAAAATGAATTGAACAGGAGTAGAATGAACATGTCAGGGAACTTTTCAGAGGATTACCTGACTAATTAGCTCCACCTCTGGTATACTTGACTTAATTACTTGGTTAACCTGTATTTTCACGAGAAGCAAGGGTTTTTACCGAGCTAACCACTAGGAAACTGTTATGAGACTCACCACAAAAGGCCGTTTTGCCGTTACCGCGATGATTGATTTAGCACTGCGCCAAACCAATGGCCCAGTGACTTTGGCGACGATCAGCGAGCGCCAGCACATTTCCCTGTCTTATTTAGAGCAACTTTTTGGCAAACTGCGCCGTGCGCAGTTGGTCGAATCCACCCGTGGTCCGGGCGGTGGTTACACCTTGGCGCGTAACGCCGCTGATATTTCTGTGACTGATATCGTAATTTCTGTGGATGAGCCGTTAGACGCCACCCACTGTGAAGGCCGCGAAAATTGCCATGGAGAAGGTACGGGTAAATGCATGACGCATGATCTGTGGACCTCTTTG
>JAYUJX010000106.1:0-2199 GCA_043764955.1 Polaromonas sp. | reverse complement strand
ACCCCGAGCGCGTCTTCCGCAACATCCAGATGAGCTGGACTTCTCTTGACTCAAGCGCACACAGCCCATGGTTGCAGCTGTGGCACAACGCGCGGAAGTGGGTGAAATAGGCGGGTAGAAGAGTTGATGTGGTGAAAAAGGTGATTTTGCAGGTCACTTTTCCCACATACACACCGAGTTGCCAGTGACTTCTGCCTGAAAGAAGGAGCGCCAGAAAAACTTGGGCACGGCGTTGATGCCAAAATCAACCGAGGCGTCCACCACAGAAATGGCTTCTCGGGCTTGGTAGCCACTTTGCAGGAAAATGTCCTCAGGGTGGTCAACGGACTGAAAAGGTGCGCCCATCTCTGTCACCACCTTGCTCAGGGTTTGGCCGTATTTGTTGAGCATGTCGCGGTTTACCAGATCGCAGAGCAGGCGATGTCTGGGGAATTCGTAGTCCAGTTCGCCCAGCAGATTTTGAATGTCACTCTCGCTCAAGTAGATCACAACGCCTTCCAGGACAAAAACGACGGGCCCGCTGTGGGGAAGCTGCAAGAGTTTATCGATCAGATCTTCCGCGTCAAAGTCGATCGGCTCTCGGTGCAAGGGGTTGCTGCACTGGTCGCTGGGCAGCAAAATATCTTTGTAGGCGATCAGCTCCGGCTCATCCAGTTCGAACCAGTGGCCACCATGCAGACGATAGGGTCGGCTGTCAAAACCAGCGCCTATAGTCACCACATTCAAGTCATGATTCGCATACAACAGCTGCCGCAACATGTCGTCCATGATGCGGTGTCGCACGATGATGCTGGAGTTTGAGAGTTCAAGCGCCTTGAATCGATCAAAAACCGCCATGCCATGGTCGCACATGAATAATTTGGCATAGTCGTCCCCACAGATAGGGTGGTCTTGTGCAGCATCCAGCATGCGCGCGCCGCAACAGTAAAAAGCTGTATCGGAAATAGGTTTCATGCGAGTCCTTTGGGAAACTCATGCTAGAGTGAAAAGCAGACAGTGGCAAGTAACAACATGCGACGTTTTGTATGCTGATTTGTTAGGGTGTTCAGCGCTGTAACCCCGTTCTGCTTCTAGGGTTAGGGCTGGTTTTGCAAACTGCGCACCAGTTTGATGACCGCAGCGTCTTTGAGCGGGGCACGTTCGCCCTCCGTCATCTTGTCCTGAATCAGCCGATCCAGTGTCTCAATATGCGGTAAAACGGTGCCGAAAAAGAGTGGATTCTGTCCTTTGGCGATCAAAATAGTCGGGAAATCCTCCACCTCAATCGGGTCGATCAAATCAGCCTCATCCTCCACATCCACCCACAAAAACCGCATATTTGGGAACTTGCCGGCGAGTGAATCAAACAGCGGTTTGTACTCACGGCACGCACCGCACCAGTCGGCGCACAGGCAGGCGACGAGTAGGTTTGTGTGCAAATTTGCTATCATTAATATAGCTGTTTAGACTATAAATATGCCGGCTAGAGGCATATTTATAGGGCTAAAATCAATAATAATATATAACGATTTAGATCTGATCTGCCGTGACGCCCACGCCCTGGCTGTAGCCGCCGTCAACATACATGATCTCTGACGTGATGCCGCTGGACAAGTCGCTCAGCAAAAAGGCTGCGGCGTTGCCAACTTCGTCAATCGTCACGTTGCGGCGGATGGGGGATGCGCCGGCGACTGTGCCCAAAAGTTTGCCGAAGTCTTTGATGCCGCTGGCAGCCAAGGTTTTAATAGGGCCAGCGCTGATGCCGTTGGCGCGCGTGCCTTTGGGACCGATGGCTTCAGCCAAGTAACGCACGGATGCTTCCAACGACGCTTTGGCCAATCCCATGGTGTTGTAGTTGGGCACGGCGCGCTCTGCGCCTAGGTAGGAGAGGGTCAATAAAGATGATTTTTCGCGCAAATGTGGCAGCAGGGCTTTGGCCATGGCGGGGAAGCTGTAGGCGCTGATGTCATGGGCGATGCGGTAGTTTTCACGAGTTAATCCATCCAAAAAGTTGCCTTCCAGCGCTTCTTTGGGCGCAAAGCCGATGCTGTGAACGAAGCCGTCAAACTGTGGCCAGATGGCGGACAGGTCACGTGCGAGGTTGGCGATGGATTCGTCGCTGCCCACGTCGCAGTCAAAAATCAGCTTAGAGTCAAATTCCGCTGCAAAACCGGTGATGCGGTCTTTGAAACGTTCGCCCACGTAGCTGAAAGCCAGCTC
>JAYUJX010000105.1:0-8053 GCA_043764955.1 Polaromonas sp. | reverse complement strand
TGGCCAAGCGGGTCGAACGCATTGACGATGCCAGACGCATCCCCGAATACGTCGCCCGCGCTTTTGCCACCGCCATGAATGGCCGACCCGGCCCGGTGGTGGTGGTCTTGCCCGAGGACATGCTGACACAGATGGTGGACGCCCAGCCTTTGCCCAAAGTCACGCCGGCCGAGGCTTGGAGCGATCCGGGCAGTCTGCGCACCCTGCGCGAGATGCTGTTGCAGGCCGAGCGCCCCTTTGTCATCGCTGGCGGTGGTGGCTGGACAGTGCAGGCCGCACAGGCCTTGCAGCGCTTTACCGAGAACTGGTCGCTCCCAGTGGGAAACGCCTTTCGCTTTCAGGACACTTTTGACAATTTTCACCCGCTCTATGCGGGGGATGTGGGCATCGGTATCAACCCCAAACTGGCCGCGCGCATCAAGCGAAGCGATCTGGTCATCGCCATTGGCCCGCGTCTGGGCGAGATGACTACGGGTGGCTACGCGCTGCTGCAAGCACCCAAATCAGCGCAAAAACTGGTGCACATCCACGCTAGCGCTGAAGAACTGGGCCGTGTTTATCAGGCTGATCTGTCTATCCACGCCAGCATGAGCGCGGCGGCACGCTCGCTGGAGGTGCTGTCTGCGCCCCCCAACGTGTCGTGGCAGGCTTGGGCGCAGGATGCGAATACAGATTATTTGGCCAATCTCGACCCGGCGAACGGTGGACTGAAACTCCCCGGCACCATCGACATGCCCGCCATCATCACCACACTGCAAAAGCATTTGCCTGCAGATGCCGTGCTGACCAATGGCGCAGGCAACTTTGCCAGCTGGTTGCACCGCTTCTTCCGATACCACGGCTTGGCCAAAGGCTTCAAAACCCAGCTCGCACCGACCAATGGTGCCATGGGCTACGGCGTGCCGGCGGGGATCTCAGCTTCAATCGTCGGCCAACGTGTTGCTTTCACCATCGCGGGCGACGGTGATTTCATGATGAATGGGCAGGAGCTGGCCACTGCTGCCCAATGCGGTGCCAAAAGCATTGTTTTGTTGCTCAACAACGGCATGTTTGGCACGATACGAATGCACCAAGAGCGCGAATACCCCCAGAACGTCAGTGGCACCCGGCTGAACAACCCCGACTTTGTGGGGCTGGCGCTTGCCTATGGCTATGCGGGCGTCCGCATCACCCACACAGACGAGTTTGAAGCAGAACTGCTGGCAGCGCTGGCGCGTCCGCAAGGCACGCTGATCGAGGTGACTTTGGACCCTGAGGTGATCTCGACCCGTGGCACATTGGCGCAAATCACGCAAAATGCCTTAAATT
Organism: Polaromonas sp.; assembly: GCA_043764955.1. GTDB lineage: Bacteria > Pseudomonadota > Gammaproteobacteria > Burkholderiales > Burkholderiaceae_C > Aalborgiella. Next base: position 6,745 of record JAYUJX010000105.1, on the reverse strand, counting down.
TAGCAGAAAATTAAATCTAAAAAACCTAAATCTAATAAATCCAAGAACAAACATGTTTAAAAAATTTATCACGCGCTTCATATGGGGTTTGCTGGGTGTCCTCGTTTTAGCTGCATTGGCGATTCAGCTCACTGGCCATGGCTATTTCTGGAAAGCGCTGTCAGCCACCTATTTGCAAGGGCATTCAACCGCGCACATAGATGATGCCGGTAATTTTGCACAGCGCAAAATCGCCACCGCAAAACCGCTTGCCTGGGAAAAAGACACCGCGTTTAACAAAGAAACTTTAAATAACGCAACTTTGAGTTATCTGCAGCAATACAAATCCGCAGTATTTCTTGTGGCTAAAAACGGCAAACTGCTGCACGAGACTTATTTTTCTCCCTACACAGAAAGCAGCCGTACCAATTCGTTCTCTGTCGCTAAAACCATCACGACGATGCAGGTGGGCTTGGCTGTGCAGCAAGGGCTGATTCCAAGTTTTGACACGCCGATTACCCAGTTTCTCCCCGAATTTGCTGGTAATGCCAGAGGTTCAAAAGCCACGATTTCGCAACTGTCAGCCATGAAAGCCGGGCACGACTGGACCGAAAACTACAAGCTGCCCTTCAATGTGACGACTGATCTTTACTACGGCAAAGACGCTGAAAAACTGGTGTTGAAGCAAGACTTTGAGCGTGAGCCGGGCACGCAGTACGAATACAGCAGCGGTTCGACCCAGCTTTTGGGTGTGATTTTGAAGCGGGCGATTCAGAAAAAGAACCCGCAGTCCAATGTCAGCGAACACTTGTCGCAATCGCTGTGGCAGCCCTTGGGTATGGAGAAAGACGCCCTTTACACGCTGGACAGACCCGGCGAAGAAGGCGGCATGGAGCGCACCTACTGCTGCATTTTTGCCACAGCCAGAGATTACGCCAAACTGGGGCAACTGCTGCTGCAAGACGGGCAGTGGGGCGGCAAACAGCTGCTGGACAAAGCCTTTGTAGAACGCATGCGCAAACCTGATTTAAAACCGTTCTACGGCCACTCGCTGTGGATGGACTGGACGTACAAACACCCGTTTTACTCTTTGCAGGGGCACCAAGGTCAGTATGTAATTGTGGTTCCGTCGCTGCAACTGGTTGTGGTGCGCGTGGGGCAGTATCGGAACAAGGCCGTTTTAGGCCCGAATCAACGCATACCTCTTGAGGTCTATAACTTTGTGGACGAAGCGGTGCGTTTGGCACAAGTGAAATAAAAAATAATGATCGAGATTGCAGAAAAAAACATTGCCGACCTGCTGACACAGGTGTTCCATCACACAAACCAACACAAGGCCGTGGTGGTGTTTGATACGAACTGCGAACTCGCTCGTATTTTGACAGACGCCTACAGGCAGTGTCTGCCCGATGGGCAATTCATCGACTTTGCCACCCACACGCCCGCAGCCGTACTTGGCATATTTGCGGCTTTGAAGGCGTCAGACCTGGTTGTCTTGGTTCAATCGACCAATTTCAGGCTAGAGGCTTTCCGCATCCGCGTGGAGCTGTTTAAACGCGCGCTGAAAGTGATCGAACACCTGCATTTGGTGCGCATGCAAGGGGCAGAGGTGGGCTATTACATCGACGCTTTGGCCTACGATTCTGCGTATTTTCGGGGTGCGGGTCATGGGCTTAAAACCATCATCGACACCGCTCAAAGTGGCTGGCTGGACAGTGGTGGCGAGCAGTTCCCCGATGCGCGGCTCGTCTTTGGCTCCTCGTTTGAACCTGCCAAACTCAATGTGGGCGACTACAGCGACATGCCTAATGTTGGCGGGCAGTTCCCAATTGGTGAGGTGTTTACAGAGGCTAAAGACCTCGAGGCCGTGCACGGGCGCGTACGCATCCACGCCTTTGGCGACACGGCGTTCAAAGTCAACCGCCCAGCCAAACCCATCACCTTGATTGTTGACAAAGGCCAAGTCGTCGCCACTGAAGATAGCACGCCAGAATTTGACACCGTGCTGGCCAATATCCGCGCTGATGAGCAGGTCGTCTGGCTGCGCGAAATCGGCCTGGGCCTCAACCGCGCCTTCACCCAAACCCGTTTCGTCAGCGATATTGGCAGCTATGAACGCATGTGCGGCATGCATCTGTCTCTAGGCGCGAAACACGGCATCTACGGTAAACCCAACTTCAAACGCGGCGACGGCACACATCATATTGATGTTTTTGCCGTGACCGAACAAGTTGTACTAGATGAGCGCGTGATTTACAGCGATGGCGCTTGGGTCGTGTAGTTGCGAGCACATTCAATGCCGTATCTTGTTACCAAACGTAAGAGATGTGCGGTAGTTCGTGACGATAACCAATGCAACACCTCGCAAATTTTCGAATTACGTTTTTGAGCAAGTTTTTTTCCCGTAATTCGATTGTTTTGCCAATGGTAGCGATGCGTTCATTTGTTCAAAAAAATATGCAAAAACGCTTTATCACATTGCGCAAATTCTAAAACAATCGTGCCCATTTTTGAAGTTGGTGTGAGACCACGCCGACACACTTTGTAGGCGTTTTTCTTCTCTTCAGTGCAATTGAATACACATCCTAAATCCTAGTTACTTCTCTACTGCGCCAAGCCCTTGTACCCCTTGCATGATAGGTCTACATTGAAAGTTCACTCTAACTTTTCAATCTACTCAACATCAAGGAACTTACCATGTTACGCAGAAATATTCTCCTCATGAGCGGCATCGCCGCCGTCTCAGCCAGCACGCTGCTAACCGCCTGCGGTGGTAACTCAGACGTCAACAAAGACCTTTTTGAGTTAGTGCGCAGCAACTCAGATTTGAGTGTGCTGGGCGACGCCATCGTTGCTGCCGATTTGGTGGTAACTTTCCAAGCCAACACGTCCTACACTTTATTTGCGCCCAACAACGCAGCTTTTGTAGCGGCGCTTGCCGAATTAGGCATGACCAAAGATCAGCTCTTTGCCAACAAACCTTTGCTAACAGCGGTTCTGACATATCACCTGCTCCCAGGAAAGATCAACTTCGGTGATATTCCGCTGAACACCCCGCTTAAAACTGTACAAGGTGCGACTCTCAAAGTCGACAACTTAGGTGGTGTGTTGACCATCACAGACAGCCGAAGCCGAACATCGCGAATCATTCAGGGCAACTTAGATGCGGATAACGGCGTGATTCACGTGGTTGACAAAGTGCTTTTGCCACCAGCATAAAATTGCTACATTAAAAATAGCTAATTATGATGTAAATACGCTGGCTAGAGCCAATTTTAAGGGTGAGTCTAGCGTATTTGATGGGTTTAGCCGGTTTAAGTAACTTCAAGGCTTTTCACACTGCGCCTGAGCCTGCGCAATCAGCGGCAGCACCTGCGCAGCGCTTGGGCTGTGCGCGATGAGGGAGAGGCTGAGCATCGCTAAAAATGACTGCGCTTGCGCCTCACCCACGCTGGCTAGGGCGTTGCACAGGGCGGTATAGGTTTGATCTAATTCTTGGGCTGACATCGTTTCTGCCATTGATTTTGCCTTGGTTTGTGTCATAACGTCACTCCAGTTTGCTTCATCGCAGCCAACAAGAATGCAATATCCGTGCCTTTCCAGCGCCCCAGCACGTAGCCATCTGGGCGAACCAGTATCAAGGCTGATTCATTGGAATTAGACAGTACAAACTGGCTGTAGCCAGCGTATTTATTTCCTGAGTAGCTATAAATTTTGATGCCGTTTTGCTCTAATTCCGCTTGTTTTGAGGGCTCTAAAGCAGCTCCTAGGACGATACAAACAAAGCTTCTGCCAAATTGCTGCGACAAATGTCGAGGTGGATGACTGCCATCGTCCAGTAAAACCTCTGGCATCGGCATGCCAGGTGCGGTCAGGTCGTTGCTCCAAACGTCAACATCAGCCACGTTCAAAGCAGAGCCGACGTAATGAATCGGCGTTGACTGGCGCGGGTTGATCAGCGAGCGAACTTTCTCATCCGCCAGCGCCAGTTTCAGCGTTGCCTCCCGCATCAGCTTGAAGGCAAAGTTGGGCGGTGCCATGAACTCCGTACTTTTCGCACCATAAGTCATGTTTTCATGCGCGGCGCGGACGCGCTCTGTGGAATAGGTATCCAGCAAGCTATCAGGTGATGAGCCTTGAATCACTCGCGCCAGTTTCCAAGCCAAGTTACCCGCATCGTCCAGCCCAGAATTCAACCCGCGCACGCCAAAAATCGGCACCAAATGCGCCGCATCACCCGCGAAAAGCACACGGTTGTACCTATATTTCTCCAAACTCAGGCATTTGGCGTTGTAGATCGATATCCACAGCGGCTCCCACGGTTTATTTTCACCAATCATGGTCAAGTGGCTTTGCACGCGGGGCAGCACGTTTTCGGGTTTGATGGCCTCCACGGGGTCTTCGTCATCCCTAATCTGATAATCAATCCGCCACACGTCCTCGGGTTGGCGGTGCATCAAAATGGTGGAGCCGGGGTTGCTGGGAGGATCAAACCAAGCCAGCCGCTCGACGTCGCGCTGGGTTTTTTGGCGAATATCCACAATCACGTACTTGCCGTCGTACTGCATGCCCTGCAGTTGCAGCCCCAGCTGTTCGCGCACGGTGCTGCGCCCGCCGTCGCAGGCGACCAGCCAGTCGGCTCGCACTGTCTGCGTTTTGCCGTCAGCATCGGTGACATCAACTCCATTGCCATCAGCTAACTCGCGCACCGTTTTTACCGTGCAATTCCACCGCACGTCCACCAAATCACCGTAACGCTGAGCCGCTTCGTGCGCGTATTGCTCTGCATAATACTGCTGAATGTTCACCATGGGCGCAAAGCGCTGCGTCGGGTCGTTGGGCATTTGGAAGTGCAGAACCTCGGTGTCACGGTAATAACTGCGCCCACCCACCCAAGACAGCCCTTTTTCAACGAGTGGTTTGTCTGCGCCCACCCAACCCAAAATCTCCTGCGAGCGCCGCGACATGCAAATCGCCCGGCTGCCAGTGCAATATGCCGGGTCATTTTCAATCACCAAACTGCGAATGCCGAAACTCGCCAACAGCGCCGCCAATGTCAACCCAACGGGGCCGCCGCCGGCGATTAAAACGGGTGTTTGGGTAGGGAAGGCGGTGGTTTTAAGCGCGTTGTTCAGCACGTTATATCCTGCGGGTAGTGGTTTTTAAACTATAGCAGAATAATATGCGCACTTATCTGTTTAATCCGACTTGTTCAATCCAGCAAACCCTTGCCATTCAAAATCTGCGGAGTGCATTTTTCAATCCGCGCCTCCCGTGTTTTAGATTGCTTGGCTGCCGCAAAATGCAGCAAATAGCCGCGCTGCCGCCCGGGCGTCAACGCCTCAAAAGCGGTTTTCAGGGCAGGGGACGCGTCTAATTTAGCTTGAAACTCTTCAGGCATGGCAAACTCAGCCGTTGGCTTCATATTCACCTTCAAACCCGCTTTTTCCACCGCAATGGCTTCTTCGAGGTAGACGTTGATGGTCGATTTCAGCTTAGTGATCTCGCGAGCATCCGTAAAGCGCAGCTGCCGCGCTGATTGCACGTTTTCGGTTTGCTGAATCAGAATACCCTTGGCGTCCTTCAACAAAGCGCCTTTGAAAAACAACAGCGCGCAGTAGTCTTTGAACGCATGAATTAAAACGATGTTGTTTTTTTCTGAGGTGTAGCAAGGCACGCCCCATTTGCATTCCTCAGTCAACCCAGCTTCCAACATCAAAGACCGTAAAGCCGCCAGCTCCGCCGGCCAAGCGCTGATCACTTTGCACTCAGGCGTGCCGCCTTTGGGGCAGCGCCCGCAGCCGGCGGTGAAGTAGGTATCGGCGGTTTGGTTCATTTAATTTTTCGATGCCTAAAGTAGGAATGCAATGTTAGTACTAAAAAGACGTTGAATACATGCAATCATGCAATCATGCAATCATGCCATTGTGCTATCATGCACTATACACAGAACAGCAAAGGATAACGCATATGACGGCTTTAAATTACAAAGTAGTGGGCAAGAGCGGTCAAATATCACTGGGAAAGAGTTTTGCCGGCGTTGCGTTCCTTGTGGAAAAATTGGCTGGTGGTGATTTCATCTTAAAAAAAGCAACGGTGATGCCTAGCAACGAGCAATGGATTTACGAGCCAGCTTTGCAAAGCAAGTTGGCAGCGGCAGACGAATGGATGCAAAGCAACCCAGCTCAGACGACTGATTTGGACGCTTTGCAAAACGCTGCAGCTAAGCATAAATGACAGCCAGTGGTGCAAATGGCGCACAAATCAAGTTAGATTTGAATTACCCAGCGTTTCAAAAAGAGTTGTTTAACCTTGATGCAAACGAAATCAAGAAGCTTTTCAAAACCTTTGCAAAATTGTCCAAAATGAGTTGGGATCAGCTATTTACTGACCATGGGTTGAATTGGGAAGAGATAAAAAGCCAGTCTGGCAGATACACCGTCCGCGTTTCCTTGCAATACCGCGCGGTTGTTGTGCGTGATGCAGGGTTCATGCGGTTTCAAACGCTGGTGACGGATCATGATCGTGCGTATAAATAACATTCAAAACGACCCATTGCCACAGGCAGCTAACGCATTGCAAGACCCTATCGTACAAGAGCTACACGCCCTGCGTGAGCAGTTGGTTGCCAAATACCAAGGTGATATGCACGCTTATTCAGAAGCCTGTGTTCGCCATACCAAGGCGCTGGGCTTTACGTTTAAAACATTGGATAGCGTGAAATAATCTCTAGCTACGCCTTAGTTTGTGCGAATTGGCTCGCATT
>JAYUJX010000104.1:0-8057 GCA_043764955.1 Polaromonas sp. | reverse complement strand
TCTAATGAGGAGTTGTAATGCTTGAAGCACTTGTGAGCCCTCCGGTTGCACCCAGCCACCTGTCTGTCAAATTGCCTGCGGCTTTGGTCAGCGCGGCCAAGGAGTCTGCGCAGACGTTTCGCCGTTCAACAGCGGGGCAAATTGAGTATTGGGCTGCCTTGGGGCGCAAAATGGAAGCCAGCGGGTTGACGATTTTGCAAGCGGAGCAGGCGCTGCAGCAAGATGCTGCTGGCAATGAGGCCAGTGCTGGCAGTGATTCGTTAGAAGCGCATATCGCCAAAATGAGCATCGCCAACAGCAGTGGTGCGTTGAAACGGCAATTTCATACCATCGTGACAGCAAATCAAGCGCTTGCTGGTTAAATTTTCTTTATCGCATATTTTTAATGCCCATTTTTCACTTGCTCGCTGGCCCCAATGGCGCGGGCAAATCGCCCCTGTACCGCACACTGCTGGCTGAGGGGCTGATTGATTCAAAACTTGAATTCATCAATGCTGATATTTACGAGCGTGAGCATCTCAAACATATCAAAAACCCCCTCAAACGCATTGAAGCTGCGCGAAGTTGGACAGAAGGCCGACGCAACGCTTTGATACAGGAAAAACGCTCGTTCGCAAGTGAAACTGTTTTTTTCGCACGCGTCGAAAATCAACTTGATTGAGCATGCAAAACAAGCGGGTTACCAAATCGTCCTGTACGTCGTCGCCCTTGACAACCCAGAAACACTGGTTGAACGCGTCAGCCAGCGTGTGCTTGAAGGTGGGCACGACGTGCCGACTGACAAAATCTTATCCCGCTATCCTAGGACATTAGCCAATCTTGCTATAGCGATACCGCTGGCAGATGTCACATTTTTATACGACTCTAAAAATATTCAGAGCAGCGGTTTGGAGCACATCGCCACTTGTGGAAAAGGTGCTTTAATTGACGGAGTCGCTGATTTACCAATTTGGGTAAAAACGGTTTTAGGTGTTCGTTAAATGACTAAATTCAATAAAATAATGCCTGTAGCAGACGTATTTATTGCCTAATCGGCTATTAAATTCATAGTAAAAATGACCGAATCAACCATCCACTTCACCACGCCATCTGAGCCATCCGAGCAATTACTCCTCTGCAATTCAACCGATTTGATCGACGGCGGCTTGGCTGTGCCGTTTGATGTGGTTTATGCGGGGCAGACTTGCCGCGCGTTTGCGATTCGGTTTGAGGGGCAGGCGCAGGCTTACCTGAACCGCTGCAGCCACGTCGCGATGGAGCTGGATTTGCAAGAGAACAAGGTGTTTGACCGCGACGGGCAGTGGCTGGTTTGCTCGTCGCATGGAGCGGAGTTCAGCCCGGAGACGGGTGATTGTGTGGGCGGGCCGTGCCAAGGTGGGTTGGTGAAAATTGTTTTGACTGAGGAACGCGGGGTGGTTCACTGGCATACTGCGTATAACTTGAAGCCGCTGGAATTTTGATTTAGCGTGAAATAGCGATTTCCAGCTTGCATTTTGACGAAATTGACCCATTTAAACACTTATGAACGATACAAATAACGTTAGCAATGAACCGCAATTCCCAGCTTCTCAGCCCGAAATAGCCAGCCCATCTACCCAACAAGTGAACTGGGAGCGCACGGCGCTGGAAAAGTTGGCGACCAACTACATGGCTGAGCAGCGAACTGCGCGCCGCTGGCGTACCTTTGTGCGGCTGGCTTGGCTGGCATTTTTCGCGCTGGTTGCTTTTAGTCTTCTGGATCGCGGCACGCAGTCTACCGACATGAATGCTGACCACACCGCCGTGATCGAAATCAAAGGCGAAATCGCCTCGGGTGGTGAGACCAGTGCCGACCAAGTCATGACCTCGCTGCGCAGCGCGTTTGAGGACAAGGGCGCGAAAGCCGTGGTTTTGCTCATCAATTCCCCAGGCGGCAGTCCGGTGCAGGCCGGCATGATCAATGACGAAATTTATCGTCTCAAAGCACTGCATAAAAAGCCAGTTTATGCCGTGGTGGAAGAAACCTGCGCCTCAGCGGCGTATTACATCGCCGTGGCTGCGGACCAAATTTATGTGGACAAAGCCAGTATTGTGGGCAGCATTGGCGTGCTGATGGATGGTTTTGGCTTTACCGGTTTGATGGAAAAGCTGGGCGTTGAGCGCCGTTTGATGACGGCTGGCGAAAACAAGGGTTTTATGGACCCGTTTAGCCCACAAACCGAGAAACACCGCACCTTCACGCAAGGCATGCTGAACCAAATCCACCAGCAGTTCATCACAGTGGTCAAAAAAGGCCGTGGTGAGCGCTTGAAAGAAACGCCAGAAACCTTTACTGGCCTGTTTTGGAGCGGCCAGCAAGCGGTTGAACTGGGCTTGGTCGACAAAATCGGCACGCTAGATTTTGTGGCCCGCGAAGTCGTCAAAGCGCCAGATTTGGTCGATTACACCAAACGCGACAACGTGGCTGAGAAGTTGGCGAAGCGATTTGGTGCTTCAATTGGAGAAGGCGCAGTGAAGGCGTTGAAAGCGCTTCCCGCATTGCAATAACGCTGAAATTGGTCAAATTTAGGTGATAAATATGCCTCTAGTCGGCGTATTTATTGCCTAAACAGCTATAAATATAATAGCAAAATTAAATTTCAAAGCAACTTCGGCTGCGTCGCTCCGGTCAATCCCGTCTTCACCGTCGGGTAACGCAGCTGTAATTTCAACTCCTGCTTCATCCGACCGTTATCCATCTGCCGCGATTCGTTCATGAAGCTCAGCAGCATCAATGGCAACTGGTCGTGTGCGGTACTGCGGGGCACGCGGGGCGGGCGGGGCAGGTTGTAGAGGTCGGCGGCGAAGTCGAAATAGTCACCCATTTTCATGCGGCTGTCGTCATTCACGTTGTAAACCCGCTGCGGTTTGCCGCGCCACAGGGCGGCTAGGCAGGCGCGCGCTAGGTCGTCGGCGTGGATGTGGTTGGTGTAAACGTCGTCTTTGGCGGCCAAAACTGGTGTGCCTTTGAGCAGGCGGTCTTTGGGCGTACCGCCCTTGCGATTCGGCGCGTAGATGCCTGGAATTCGCAAAATCGAGGTTCGGATGAAGCTTGAATTGATGCTACTTCGACCTAGAAAACGCACCGTTTGTTCAGCGTTGACGCGTCGCACCGCGCGCGAGGTTCGAGCAGCGGTTAGCAGGGTTTCCTTGGCTTTGCCACCCGCCAAATCGCCATACACGCCGCTGGTTGAGCCGTAAATGAAGGTGCTGGGAGGTGTTCGCAGTCTCAAAGCGCGGGTTAAAGCCAGCGTGCGCGGGTCAGTCCAGCCCTCAGACGGCGGCGGGGCCAAGTGCAGCACATGGGTGGCTAAGCCTGCTAAACGTTGAAAGCTTGCTTTATCGTCTAAATTACCCACCAAAGGCACAATGCCTTGGGCACGAAAGGGCGCAATGCGTTCAGCAGACGACGTGAGTGCTAAAACTCGTAAAGGTTGGGCTTGGACAGATTTATTGGTGGTGATTTTGGTGTTGAGAATACTGGCGACGCGCTGTCCCACATCGCCGCAACCCACTATCAACAACCTTGGCTTGCGAAACCGCGCTGGCAGTGCTTGCAGGCTTGCACTCCAAAAGGTCATGGCTGGTCTTCTGGGCAGTCGGTGAGAAGGGTTTGAAATTACGGGCAAAATGGGCGCTCTTTAGAAAAAATAATCAAGTTAACGTACGAATTCTTACCCCATAGGATACCTAAATGTCGTTTCAAGTTTTCGTTTTGCCCAGCAACCGCAGTTTTACCGTTACAGAAGATGAACCAATTTTGACCGCTGGTATCCGCCAAGGCGTCGCTATGCCCTATGGTTGCAAAGACGGCGCGTGTGGTTCGTGCAAATGCAAAATGCTGGAAGGCACAGTGGTTCACAACCAGCATCAAAGCAAAGCTTTGAGCGCAGACGAGGAAGCCAACGGCTATATTTTGACCTGCTGCGCCAAGCCGCAAAGCGACATTGTGTTGGAGTCGCGCCAGGTGACATCGGCAGACGCCTTTCCGATCAAACGCATGCCGTCTCGGGTTATTTCGCTAGAGAAAAAATCGCACGACGTGATGGCGATCAAGCTCCAGCTGCCCGCCAGCGACACCTTGCAATACAAAGCGGGGCAATACATTGAGTTCATCTTGCGTGATGGTGCGCGTCGCAGCTACTCCATGGCGTCTGCGCCGCACATCGCTGCGGAGAGCAAAACCTTGGAACTGCACATTCGCCACATGCCGGGCGGCAAGTTCACTGATCATGTGTTTGGCGAGATGAAGGAAAAAGAAATCCAGCGCATCGAAGGCCCATTTGGCAGTTTTTACCTGCGCGAAGATTCAGTCAAGCCGATGATTTTGTTGGCTTCTGGCACAGGTTTTGCACCCATTAAAGCGATCATCGAGCAGATGCAATACAGTGGTAGCACCCGAGCCGCGACGCTGTATTGGGGTGGCCGCAGACCCGCAGATTTGTACATGAACGATTGGGTGCTGGCGCAAGTGGCTGCCATGCCGAATTTGCGCTACGTGCCTGTTGTGTCGAACGCCTTGCCTGAAGATGCTTGGACGGGGCGAACTGGCTTTGTGCACCAAGCGGTGATGGCGGATTTTCCCGATTTAAGCGCCCACCAAGTCTATGCCTGCGGTGCGCCTATCGTGGTTGATTCGGCGCAGGCAGATTTTGTGAAAATTTGCAAATTGCCAGAGGATGAGTTTTACGCGGATTCGTTCATCACCGAGGCCGACAAAGCCAAGATTTGATCTTTAAGATTTAAAGTTTAAGTCTTAGATATCACGTCTTTGACAGCAGTCAATTGCCGTCTAGAAACCATCAGCAACTCGTCAATGCCGACGAGTCGCACCGCCCAGCATTCGCCTTCGTCAGGGTCAAGGTGTTTTTCTAGCGCCCGCATCGCATGGGTGGCAACCAAGGCATTGCGGTGAACGCGTAGAAAATGGTCGGGATAGCGCGCTTCCAAATCGTTCAAACTACCTTCCAAAATATGCGTTTTCAATACTGTGCGAACGCTGATGTATTTCAGCTCCGCTTTCAAATAAAGCACTTCGCTGAGTGGAATGCGTTCAGTGATGCCGCGTTCTTGAATGACCAAAGTTTCATTCGCTTTTTCAGTGCCATTTTTAGGCTCTAGCCGGCGTATTGATTGCCTAAAGTGCTCTATTTTTTGTAGCGAATTTTGCAGCCGTTCTAGCCGTACGGGTTTGGTCAAGTAATCTGTCGCTGTTAGTTCAAAGGCTTCAACAGCATGCTCAGCATGCGCGGTGATGAAGACGATGGCGGGTTGGTGTTGCAGCGATTTGATGGCTTTTGCCAAGGTCAGACCATCATCGCCTGGCATATGAATATCAAGCAGCACCGCATCAAATGGCGTTTTGTTCAGCCAAGCCAAAGCTTCAAGCGCATTTTGCGCTTCGCCACCGACGCTGGCTTTAGGTGCGGTGCAATCCGCCAGCAAAGTGCGCAGCCTGCTTCGCGCCAATGGCTCGTCGTCCACAATCAAAACACTGAGCGTGTCATTCGTATTTTGTGCGGTCATATCGGTAGCTCAATCCGCACGTTGAATTGTCCGTTTTTAATACCTGCTTGAAACGAACTTTCAAGGTCATGCAGCAAATTCAACCGTTCATGCACATTGTTCAAGGCTATGCCGTTGCCAGCTGTCGACGAAGTGTTAGTCTTAGGCGGCAAAGTATTGGTGATTTGCACGACCACTTTGCTTCCCTCGCGTTTGGTGGTGATGATGATGCTGGCACCCTGTGCGCTGGGCTCAACGCCGTGGTGCACTGCGTTTTCTACCAGTGGTTGCAGCAGCAAAGGCGGCAATTTGGCCAGATTGGCTGCAGGGTCAAGCTGCCATTGCACTTGCAAGCGCTCACCAAACCGCACTTGCTCAATCGACAGGTAGTTTTTTGCCAGCTCTATTTCTTGCGCCAAGGTGACTGATTCGCCATGTTCGGCCAATGCAGCACGAAACAAATCGCTCAAATCTTCCAACAAACCCTCAGCCCGCGCAGGTTCTTGGCGTACTAGGGCAATGGCGCTGTTGAGCGTGTTGAATAAAAAATGCGGTCGAATGCGCGATTGAAGCTCAGCTAGCTTGGCCGCAGTCGCTGCTGGCGTTCGCCCTTTGGCGCGCCACTCAAGTGCCGCCACCAAAGCCGCTGCAAACAAAGCACCAGCACAGCCGCTGGCCAGCCAAGGCGCTGAGGTGGTGGATATGGCCGCGGCTAGCAGCAACATCAGCACCGCGTAAATGCCAGCGCCAAAGCCCAAACCTATGCCTGCTGCGAATTGCCCCGCGCGCGGGAGGCGCTGTAAGGGGTGTTTGAGGCTGCAAGTGACGATCAGCCACAGCAGCGTGCCGGGCAACGCACCGCCTGTTATCAATGCTAATTTTGCACCCCAAGCCATGAAGCTGCTCTCAAAAAACATCACCACAACAGCCAAAACAGCTTGAACAACCAAAACCGTACGCAGCACCACGCCCACCTGACAGGCATCAAATACCAAGATGGAAGCTGATTTTGAGGCGGCGGGAAGTGATGGCATCTTCAAAAAGGTGTCAAAAAGTAGGGAATAGAGCCCGATAATAGAGGAAATCTGTCATTTTTACGTTTTAAGCAGTTATTTACCGATGTCCACTCCAATTTCCATAAATCAACTCGACAAAAAATCCCAAGCCTGGTCTGCCCTGTTTTCCGAACCCATGAGCGACTTGGTCAAACGCTACACCTCCAGCGTGTTTTTTGACAAACGCCTCTGGCAGGCGGACATTGCCGGCTCGTTGGCGCATGCGGAGATGTTGGCGGCGCAAAAGATTATTTCTGAGGTTGACCATGCGTCGATTCAACAAGGTCTGGATCAAATCAGCGCGGAAATCGAATCAGGCGCGTTTGAGTGGAAACTGGATTTGGAAGACGTCCACCTCAATATCGAAGCCCGTTTGACCACTTTGGTGGGCGACGCTGGCAAACGCCTGCACACCGGCCGCAGCCGTAACGACCAGGTCGCCACCGATGTGCGCCTGTGGTTGCGTGGCGAGATTGATTTGATTGGCGACCTGCTCACCGAGTTGCAAAAAGCCCTGTTGACGATTGCCGAGAAAAATGTCGAGGTTATCCTGCCCGGTTTTACCCATCTTCAGGTCGCCCAACCGGTCAGCTTTGGCCACCACATGCTGGCCTACGTGGAGATGTTCAGCCGTGATGCCGAACGCATGCAGGACGTGCGCCGCCGTGTCAACCACCTGCCGCTGGGCGCTGCTGCCCTGGCGGGTACCAGCTACCCGTTGGATCGGGAGCGCGTCGCAAAGACCTTGGGCATGGTCGATGCAAAAGGCAATCCTCAAGTTTGCCAAAACAGCCTGGACGCCGTCAGCGACCGCGACTTTGCGATTGAGTTCACCGCCGCCGCCAGCTTGGCGATGGTGCACATCAGCCGTCTCAGCGAGGAATTGATTTTGTGGATGAGCCAGAGCTTTGGTTTTATTCAAATTGGCGATGCCTACACCACGGGCTCGTCAATCATGCCGCAAAAGAAAAACCCAGACGTGCCCGAGCTGGCACGCGGCAAAACCGGCCGTGTCGTCGGCCATTTGATGGGCTTGATCACCTTGATGAAAGGTCAACCCCTGGCCTACAACAAAGACAACCAGGAAGACAAAGAGCCGCTGTTTGACACGGCGGACACCTTGAAAGACACTTTGCGCATTTTTGCTGACATGATGGGTTCCATCACCGTCAGACCCGAAGCCATGGAGCGCGCCGCCCTCAAAGGCTACGCCACCGCAACCGATCTGGCCGATTACATGGTGAAAAAAGGCCTGCCCTTCCGCGACGCCCACGAAGCTGTCGCCCACGCCGTCAAAGCCGCCATTTCGCATCAGGTTGATTTGTCCGAGTTGCCTTTGAACGTGCTGCAGCAGTTCAACCCGAAAATCGAGAAAGACGTGTATGACATGCTGTCTCTGCGCGGCTCACTCAATGCCCGCAACACCTTGGGCGGCACAGCGCCAGCGCAGGTGCGGCTGCAGATTGCGCGGCATGTGGT
>JAYUJX010000103.1:0-2201 GCA_043764955.1 Polaromonas sp. | reverse complement strand
AAGAAGGCATGAACAATGTCTCCACCAAAGGCTGGAACGGCGCGGTTGCCAAAGCGCGTTTGGTCGGATTGCTGTCCAAGCACTATAGCAAGCAACGCTTGGACGCCGTGCTGTCGCCAAATGACGGCATCGCGGCAGAGCTGATCACCGCATTTACCAAAGTGGGCTACGGTCAGGCTGGCAACCCCATGCCCGTCATCACGGGGCAAGATGCCGACATCCCGTCAACCCGCGCCGTGCTGCGCGGCCAGCAGTCATCGACCATCTTCAAAGACACCCGCGAACTGGCCCGTGTGACCGCCCAAATGGCCGAAGCCTTGATTCAAGGCAAAGCGCCAGTTGTGAATGACAACAAAACATACAACAACGGCGTCAAAATCATTCCGTCCATGTTGCTAAAACCGGTATTGGTCGATGCCACGAACGCTAAAAAAATATTGATAGATTCAGGTTTTTACAGGGCGGAGCAGATTCAGTAAATTTTTACAACCAGCGCACACATTCAACATCGACTGTGTTTGCGCCATCGCTCATCATCAGCGCGCCTTCTTGAATCGTCGCCTGCAGCTGCATGCTGCGGGTTGCGAGTTTGGCGAGTTCTTGTGATTGCAGGGTGGGTACGCGCCAGATTTGCAGGTTTTTGGCGCGGCTGACCTTGTTTCCCATGGCTTTCCACCAGATTTCTGCGGCGTGGTTGAAGCAATAGACCATCATTGAATCTGACTTGCCGCAGGCGCGCAAAATCGGCTTTTCCTCAGGTGCGCCGACCTCAATCCACAGCCGCGTCGCCTGCGTGAAGTCGCGCAGCCAGACATCGGGTTCATCCGGATTCGACAATCCCGCGCCAAACGCCAGCGTTCCGTCGCCGCCGCAGACAGTTTGCAGCTGGTGCGCCTGCAGAGCCATGGCGACGAGGCGAATCATCATGCGCTCATCCGTTTCGCTGGGGTGGCGGGCGAGGGTGAACTGGTGGTCGGCGTAGTAGTTGTGGTCAATGTCTGCAATCGACAAACTGGCCTTGAAAATGGTGGATTTGATGGCCATAAATCAGACGCCGTTCAAGCGCGCTTGGCCAATTCAGCTGCTTTACCCACATAGCTGCCCGGTGTCATGGCCAATAGCCGGGTTTTCTCGGCTTCGGGGATGTCTAAACCGTTGATCAAGGTGTGCAAATCTTCCTTGGTCACGGTATTGCCACGGGTGGCGGCTTTGAGCTTTTCGTAGGCTTCTGGCACGCTGTAGCGGCGCATCACGGTTTGGATCGGCTCGGCCAGCACTTCCCAGGCGCTGTCCAGATCGTCGGCCAGTGCTTGCTCGTTCAGCTCCAGCTTGTTCAAACCCACCATCAGCGAGCTGTACGCCAGTGCCGCATAACCCAGCGCTACGCCCATGTTGCGCAGCACGGTGCTGTCGGTCAAATCACGTTGCATGCGCGAGATGGGCAGCTTCTCAGACAGGTGGCGTAAGAGCGCATTCGCCAGCCCCAGATTACCTTCGGCGTTCTCAAAATCAATCGGATTGACCTTGTGCGGCATGGTGGACGAGCCAATCTCGCCTGCTTTTAGGCGCTGCTTGAAGTAGCCCAGGCTCACATAACCCCACACATCGCGGCTCCAATCGATCAAGATCGTATTGGCGCGGGCGACGGCGTCGTACAGCTCGGCCATGTAGTCGTGCGGCTCGATCTGGATGCTGTAGGGCTGGAAGGTGAGTCCCAAGCCAAAAGCGCCGGTAGAACCCGCAGTAGGTTCAGCACGTTCGACCACGCCCTGGCTGAAAGCTTCCCAGTCAAACTCGGGCCAGGCTGATAAATGCGCGTTGTAGTTGCCCACCGCACCGTTCATTTTGGACATCAGGTTGACTTTGGCGATGTTGTCGCGTGCTTTGACGAGACGCACCAGCACGTTGGCCACTTCCTTGCCCACGGTGGTGGGGCTGGCGGTCTGGCCGTGGGTGCGGCTCAACATGGGCACATGGGCAAAGCTGTGCGCCATCTCGCGCAGTTTGGTAATAATACCGTCCACGGCGGGTAATATGACCGCATCGCGTGCGCCTTTGAGCTGCAGCGCGTGGCTGGTGTTGTTGATGTCTTCAGACGTGCAGGCAAAGTGGATGAAACCACGCATGGCGTGCAGCTCGGGCAGGGCGTCAAACTGGCCTTTGACCCAGACTTTGGCGTCACCTGAGCCTGCAAAATAGCC
>JAYUJX010000102.1:0-2203 GCA_043764955.1 Polaromonas sp. | reverse complement strand
TGGTGCGCAACTTGATCGGCCAATTCGGCCAAGTCATAGGGCGGTTTTCTTCAATCGGCGGCTGCGGCATCACCTCAAACTGGGTCACGCTGACAGCGCCATGGCGGTTGCTGGTGCCAACGCAGTCAGAGCCGGTGTCGCCGCCACCGATGACGATGACGTGTTTGCTTGTCGCAGTGAGCTGGTCTTTGACCTTGTCGCCCGCATTGACCTTGTTTTGTAAAGGCAAAAACTCCATCGCAAAGTGGATACCGCTCAATTCACGGCCTGGCACTGGTAAATCACGTGATTGCTCAGCGCCGCCAGTCAGCAACACCGCATCAAACTCTTTGTTCAACTGTGCTGGCGTGATGGTTTCTTTCGCCCAGTTGATGACTTTACTATCTTTAGGGAGTTCACCCACCATCACACCCATGCGAAACTTGACGCCCTCGGCCTGCATTTGCTCCACGCGGCGGTCAATGTGCAATTTTTCCATCTTGAAGTCTGGAATGCCGTAGCGCAGCAAACCACCGACGCGGTCGTTTTTCTCAAACAAAGTCACATCATGCCCAGCACGTGCCAACTGCTGCGCCGCTGCCATGCCCGCTGGGCCTGAACCAACGACAGCAACTTTTTTGCCAGTTTTATGCTTTGCCAACAGCGGTTTGACCCAGCCTTCCGACCAAGCGCGGTCGATGATGGCGTGTTCAATGGACTTGATGCCCACTGCGTCGTCATTCACGTTCAGGGTACAGGCAGCCTCGCACGGTGCAGGGCAGATGCGGCCAGTGAACTCGGGGAAGTTATTCGTGCTGTGCAGCACATCAATCGCTTCTTTCCAATCCGCTGTTTGGCCGTGGTAGACCAAATCATTGAAATCTGGAATGATGTTGTTGACCGGACAACCGCTGTTGCAAAACGGTGTGCCGCAATCCATGCAGCGCGCCGCTTGCGTTTTAGCTTGCTTGTCGTCCAAGCCGATGACGAATTCTTTGTAATTTTTCAGGCGCTCAGGCACGGGCTTGTAACCCTCCTCCAAACGCTCAAATTCCATAAAGCCAGTTACTTTACCCATGATCAATCCTTAATTATTTGCTTTGATGTATTTTTAGACGATTTTCGCTACTTTTTTTGTAGCTTCTGAGGCAACATTTACGCCGGCTACAACATCTTTTTTAGCATCTAATTTCATCTTGACAGCCGCCATCTCACCCAAAGCACGTTTGTACTCGATCGGGAAGACTTTGACGAACTTGGCGCGAGCCGTGCTCCAGTTGTCCAACAACTCGCGGGCGCGCTTGCTACCCGTCCAGCGGTTGTGGTCTTCCAGCAGTTTTTTGAGCTGAACTTCGTCGGTTTGGCCTTTGTTCCAGATCGACTTGTCCACGGTCGCGGTTTGCTCGGTCTCGCTCAACACGTTTTCCAGGCTGACCATAGCTGTGTTGCAACGTGATGCAAATTGACCATCTTCGTCGTAAACATAAGCAATACCGCCGCTCATGCCCGCTGCAAAGTTACGGCCTGTTTTACCCAAAACAACCGCCGTACCGCCCGTCATGTACTCGCAACCATGGTCACCCGTGCCTTCAACGACGGCTGTAGCGCCTGACAAACGCACGGCAAAGCGCTCGCCCGCTACGCCACTAAAGAAGGCTTCACCACTGGTTGCGCCATACATCACGGTGTTGCCGACGATGGTGTTGCGCACCGCTTCGCCACGGAAATCAATACTTGGTCGCACGACGATGCGTCCGCCCGACAAGCCTTTGCCGGTGTAATCGTTCGCGTCGCCGATCAAATACAGGGTGATGCCGTTGGCCAGGAACGCGCCAAACGACTGGCCCCCCGTGCCTTCCAGCTGGATGCGGATGGTGTCATCCGGCAAGCCTTCTGGCCGCACTTTGGTAAGCGCGCCCGAGAGCATCGCGCCCAAGGAACGGTTCACGTTGCGCGCCACTTCCATGAATTTGACTTTTTCACCGCGCTCAATCGCTGCTTTTGATTTTTCAATCAACACATTGTCCAAGCTGCGCTCCAGGCCGTGGTCTTGGTTTTCAACATGAAAGCGCGGCACATCTGCAGGAACTTGAGGCACCGCAAACAAGCGGCCAAAGTCGAGGCCCTGGGCTTTCCAGTGCGCGATGCCCTGCTTCATGTCGAGCAAGTCAGCGCGGCCAATCAAATCGTCAAACTTGCGGATACCCAGCTGCGCCATGATGTG
>JAYUJX010000101.1:0-2207 GCA_043764955.1 Polaromonas sp. | reverse complement strand
AAAAAGCCGCTACCAATAATACGCAAGCATATTTAGGCATCATCAAAAGCGCAATCCAGGCCATCAACGCAGGCACCACGCTCCAGACAAAACTATGTGTGCGCTGCTGCGCCGGCATGTTGCTTTGACTCATCGCAAAGCCCCAATGCAACGCCCCGACAAAGCTCAAAATCACCGCACCATACGACATTAGCGCGTCTAGCCATAAGCTACTGTGACTGGCATCCACCCAAACGCCTGCGGCCAAAACCACAAACGGCAACAAACCCCCATAACCCAAACGACTCACGATTGGCGGGATAATTGTCTTGAAAGTATCAACAGGGTTTGATAATTTAGTCATCTAAAAATAGTCGCTAAAAATAGAAAGGTCAGCAATGAGTGGAGAAGATGAACGCTGCTGCGGCACAGGACACTGCATGATCAATACTGACGGTCAATGCTGGTGTGGCCAGCAGTGGGATGGCGAGAAAATGTGTGCGCCAAAATCAACGCCTATTTTGGAAAAGACCGCTGCGCAATCCATACGCGACGCCCCCATCACATCCGCTTATATTGTGTCGGACAATAAGCTCGCTTAACCCCCTCTGGCCGAAGCGCTGCATGCTTGGTGGCGCGACTGGTCATGCGTTTTCGCCACATTCTGAAAGAGCTGGGTTTCATGTTGGTGCGCATGAAATTAATCACCGCAGATTCGTTTAAACCATAAGTGCGCTCTATCGCTTCAAACGGCGTGCGGTCTTCCCACGCCATTTCGATGATTCTGGAGGCGTCACCGGCGGTGAAGATAGGTTCGAGTTTAGACATGCTCAAATTGTATAAAAAGCAGGGAAATGGTGTCGCGCAGGTTGAAATGACCTTGTAACTTTATGGCAACATATCACTATGCAAAAAACTCCGTCTTCACCCTCTACTTCACGGTCTGCGCCACCATTTCTCCCCCAAATCACGCTCTATCGTCGTTGGTTGAGCGAGCAACGCGGCTTGTCGTTTGGCTCTTACGACGCACTCTGGCAGTGGTCCACCACGGATTTGGACGCGTTTTGGCAGAGTATTTGGGATTATTTTGAGTTGTGTTCTTCCACGCCGTACTCTGCTGTGTGTGACCGCAGCGCTTCTGAGCGGATGATTGACGTGAAATGGTTCACTGGCGCGACGGGCAACTACGCGCAGCAGGTGTTTCGGCACGTAGAAGCTGCCGTTACCGAAGGGCAGAAGTCAGGTTTTGCTGAGGGTTTCCCAGCAATTATTAGCCACAACGAGAAAACCCTGGGCAAACAAACTGCCAAAGAGATGTCTTGGCCGCGGCTGAAGCAGCAAGCCGCCTCCCTCGCCCTGCACTTGCAAGCGCAGGGCGTGCAGCCGGGGGACAGGGTGGCGGCGTATCTGCCGAATATTCCAGAGGCGATGGTGGCGTTTTTGGCCACCGTCAGCATTGGCGGCGTGTGGAGCATTTGTGCGCCGGATATGGGAACCAACGCCGTTTTAGACCGCTTCAAGCAAATCGAACCCAAAGTACTGATAGCTTGTGATGGCGTAACCTTTGGCGGTAAAGACTTTGACCGCCTAGCCGTGGTAGCCGAGCTGTGCGCGGCGCTGCCAAGTGTGCAGCATGTGGTTTTGCAAGACAACTTAGGCACGCTGCAAAAATACGTTGATAGCTCTACCAACACCATAAACGCTATAAATACAATAGCTACTCAGGCAAATTTTACGACGTCTACAGCTAAAAATGATACCATTTCAGCCGCTTTTGAACCACTTTGGCTGCCATTTGACCACCCGCTGTGGATTGTCTATTCCAGCGGCACGACAGGGCTGCCCAAACCGATTGTCCACAGCCACGGCGGCATCGTCATCGTCGCCTTAGCCAGCAAAGTGCTGCACAACGACGTGGGCTGCAGCTACGCGCCCAACAGCTTGGGCGAGCGCTTTCACTGGTACAGCTCCACCGGCTGGGTGATGTGGAACGCGCAGATGAGCGGTCTGTTGAACGGCACGACCTGCTGCATCTTTGACGGCAGCCCGGGCGGCAGCACCGTTGACGCGGCTGGTAACAGAACAGCCCCCGACTACACCACCCTGTGGCGCTTCGCCGCCGAGCTGGGCGTGACCTACTTTGGCGCAGGTGCGGCGTTTTTTGCGAACTGCCAAAAAGCGGGGATTGATTTGACCAAAATCAACGATCCAGCCGGCAATTTGTCAAA
>JAYUJX010000100.1:0-8163 GCA_043764955.1 Polaromonas sp. | reverse complement strand
TGAAGGTTTTTTTAACGGCAAGTGCTGAAAAACGTGCTTCACGGCGCTATAAGCAGTTGATTTCAAAGGGAATTTCAGCTATGATTGATACTCTTCGTGCAGACTTGGAAGCGCGTGATGCAAGGGACTCGTCCCGCAGCGTTGCGCCTTTGAAGCCCGCGCAAGATGCCAAGCTCTTGGACAACTCTGATGTGTCGATTGAAGAATCGGTCAATAAGGTATTGAACTGGTGGCAAAGCAAGCAGCGCTTTTAAACTCTCCTCGCACAATACCTACATGCAGCAAGTGCATGATGTGCATGGTTTAAAAGCTTTTTTATAAAACTTAACCCGCCCTAACCGGCAGAAAATATTCGTCTTTAGCTATACAAACAGGAGCAATTGTGCTGCTGTACATAACACTTTAGATGGCATAGGAAAATAAATGTCAGAATCTTTTGCAGACCTCTTTGAAGAATCCCAGAAAAGCTCCGAAACACGCATTGGTGAAGTTGTCACCGCTGAAGTGATTCGTATTGAGCACAGCTTCGTTGTTGTCAACGCTGGCCTGAAATCAGAAGCCTACGTTCCCCTCTCAGAATTCAAAAGTGACAATGGTGAAGTCGAATGCCAAGTTGGTGAATTCGTTTCCGTCGCCATTGTTCAAATGGAAAACGGCTACGGCGACACCATTGTCAGCCGCGATACCGCCAAGCGTCTCGCATCATGGATGAGCCTGGAGAAATCTCTGGAATCCGGTGAATTCGTGACCGGCGTTACCAGCGGTAAAGTCAAAGGTGGTTTGACCGTGTTGGTCAACGGCATCCGCGCTTTCTTGCCAGGTTCATTGATTGAATCTCGCCCTATCAAAGACTTGTCTCCATACGAGAACAAAACTTTGCAGTTCAAAGTTATCAAACTTGACCGCAAGCGCAACAACGTGGTGCTGAGCCACCGCGCGGTGTTGGAAGTCTCTCAAGGTGCCGAGCGCGCCAAGATGATGGAAACATTGAAAGAAGGCGCAGTTGTTCACGGTGTTGTTAAAAATATCACTGAATATGGTGCATTCGTTGACTTGGGCGGCATCGATGGCTTGTTGCACATCACCGACATGGCATGGCGCCGTGTTCGCCACCCATCAGAAGTGGTCACAGCGGGTCAAGAAATCACCGCCAAAATTCTCAAGTTTGATACAGAGAAAAACCGCGTTTCCTTGGGTCTCAAGCAAATGGGTGATGATCCTTGGATGGGCGTCAACCGTCGCTACCCGCAAGACACACGCTTGTTCGGCAAGATCACTAACATCGCCGACTACGGCGCATTTGTTGAGTTGGAGCCAGGCATCGAAGGCTTGGTGCACGTGTCTGAAATGGACTGGACCAACAAGAACATCGCGCCTTCAAAGCTCGTCACCTTGGGTGACGAAGTTGAAGTCATGGTCTTGGAAATCGACGAAGACAAGCGCCGTATTTCTTTGGGCATGAAGCAGTGCAAAGCCAACCCATGGCAAGATTTCGCGCAAAACACCAAGCGTGGCGACCACGTCAAAGGCCCGATCAAATCCATCACAGACTTCGGTGTGTTCGTTGGTTTGGCAGCTGGCATCGACGGTTTGGTCCACCTCTCCGATCTGTCATGGAACGAAACAGGCGAAGCAGCTGTGCGCAACTACAAAAAGGGCCAAGAAGTTGAAGCTTTGGTCTTGGCGATTGATGTCGACCGCGAGCGTATCTCTTTGGGTATCAAACAACTCGACTCTGACCCGTTCACCACCTTTGCAGCTATCAATGACAAAGGCCAAGTGGTTACAGGTAAGGTCAAGACTGTTGATGCCAAGGGTGCTGAAATCGACCTCGGCGAAGACATATTGGGCTACTTGCGCGCTTCAGAAATCAGCCGCGACCGCGTTGAAGATGCACGCAACGTGCTCAAAGAAGGCGACGAAGTTACAGCCGTTGTGGTCAACATTGACCGCAAAACACGTAACATCCAGTTGTCTATCAAAGCAAAAGATGCAGCTGACCAGGGCGAAGCCATGGCAGCCCTGAGCCAATCGTCTGCGCGTGAAAACGCCGGTACGACCAGCTTGGGTGCCTTGTTGCGCGCTAAGTTGGACAACGGTGGCGACAAAGAGTAGTTGGTCTTTTTAGACTTTTTCTAGAGTCCTGCAAAACGCCACGCCTGATCGGAATGATTTCTCTAATGAGAAGCTTTCCATTTTGCGTGGTGTTTTTTATTGTAAAAACTAAATGTGTAAGCTAAAAGTTTTGGTATAACTCGATATGACACGTTCTGATTTGGTAGAAGAATTAGCAGCCCGATTCGGCCAGCTAACGCACAAAGACGCAGAGTCCGCCGTGAAAGCCTTGGTTGATGCCATGAGCAACGCTTTGGTGCGTGGTCACCGCATTGAAATTCGCGGTTTTGGCAGCTTCTCAGTCAGTCACCGTGCGCCGCGTATAGGTCGTAACCCGCGCTCTGGCGAAAGCGTTGCGATTCCCGAAAAACGTGTGCCTCATTTTAAAACTGGTAAAGCGCTGCGCGATGCGGTAGACGCGAAAACGAAACTAGCGCTCTGACGGCTCTACTGTTTTGACAATGCTTTGGAATTGACTGGTATTTAAACTGTCATTGATTTTTTTGATTTGAACTCATCAACATGAATAAACTGACGTGGTTGCTTAAGTGGGTACTTAAAGCAGCCATTTTTTTTACGCTATTTGCGTTTGCACTCAATAATCAACAAGAAATAACCGTTCATTTTTTCTTTGGTACTGAGTGGAAAACATCGCTGGTCATCGTTGTTTTAGCCGTTTTTGCTTGCGGCTTGATGGTTGGCATTCTCGGCATGGTGCCGCGATGGTGGCAGCACAGGCGCGTTGCCATGAAAGCTAAGAAAACACATGCAAGCTTATGAATTTTGATTTGAGTTGGATTTTGCTGGGTTTGCCGTTGGCCTTCGTGCTGGGTTGGATGGCTTCAAGCTTTGATTTGCGTCAACTCCGCATGGAAAACCGCCAAGCGCCAAAAGCCTATTTCAAAGGCTTGAATTTTTTATTGAACGAGCAACAAGACAAAGCGATTGATGCTTTTGTTGAAGCTGTTCAAAGCGACCCGGATACTTCTGAGCTGCATTTTGCACTTGGCAATTTGTTTCGCAGACGTGGTGAGTACGACCGTGCTGTTCGTGTTCACGAGCACTTGTTGTCTCGTGGCGATTTGAGTCAAGCCGAAAGCGAGCGCGCCCAGCATGCCTTGGCGTTGGACTTCTTAAAAGCGGGCTTGCTTGATCGCGCTGAAGATGCTCTACGAAAATTAAACGATACACCTTACGAAGCGCAATCGCTGCTGTCTTTGCTCGCCATTTATGAGCGTTCGCGTGATTGGGAGCATGCGTCTGAAATTGCCGAAAAGCTGCAAACCGCTGGGCATGGCAGCTTTAGCAGCCGACAAGCCCATTATTTGTGCGAACAAGCCTCTGTCAAAGTTAAGTTGGGCAAGCTAGATAGCGCCAAAACATTGCTAGACCAAGCCATCGCAGTCGCACCTCAGGCACCGCGCCCGCATATTGACTTGGCCGATGTGTTGAAAGCCATGGGCGACACCTTGGCCGCTTATCAAATGTTGAGTGCTTTGATTGTGCAAGACAGCTTGATTATCCCATTGGTGGCAAAACAGTTCGCGATTCTAGCCAAAGAATGCCAGCGCACCGAGCAAGCTTTGGTGTTGCTACAAACCAGCTATAAAAAAAATCCTTCCCTTGACGTGCTTGATGCGATTGTGCAACTTGACGCCCTCACCCCCTCGGGCAACTCAGCCCGTGATTGGTATGTCAAGCATTTAGAGAACGAGCCTTCGTTGATAGCTGCTGCGCAATGGATTTCAGGTGAAAAGCTGGAGCATGAGCAATTTCACCCGCAAGTGCAACGCGCGCTTGACCATGCGGTAACGCCACTGCGTCGCTATCGCTGTGCTGCTTGTGGATTCGATGCTGTCCAGCATTATTGGAACTGCCCAGGCTGTCAAACGTGGGACAGCTACCCCGCCATGCGGATTGAAGAGCTTTAAAACTTCGACTATTTGAACATGTCACTTCCTCCGCCCATCTCTAAAACAATATCCAAAGAAGTTATTGCAAAAGCCAAGGTATTAGTCGTTGGCGATGCCATGCTTGACCGCTATTGGTACGGCTCTGTAGATCGTATTTCACCTGAAGCCCCCGTTCCCGTGGTCCGCGTCACGCGTGAAGAAGAGCGCATTGGTGCGGCCGCTAATGTGGCTTACAACGTCGTCACCATGGGGGCACAAGCTTCTTTGCTCACCGTCGTGGGTGATGACGAAGCCAGTCACAAGCTCGAAGCCCTGGTTGCCACGACGGGCATCACGCCCTACTTTGGGCGCGATGTGGACCTAAAAACCACCGTTAAATTACGCATCATAGGCAGACAGCAGCAGCTCTTGCGCGTTGATTTTGAAAATACGCCAAAAACCGAAGTGCTGGCATCACAAACGTCCGCTTTTGAAAAACACCTCACCGAGCACGATGTTGTTTTGTTTTCCGACTACGCCAAAGGTGGATTAGCACATGTTGTCGATATGATTGCTTTAGCGCGTGCAGCTGGCAAAACCGTACTGGTTGACCCTAAAGGCTCTGACTATGCCCGCTATGCGGGAGCAACCGTCATCACACCGAACAAAAGTGAAATGCAAGCGGCTGTAGGGGCTTGGAAAGACGATGTCGAACTTGCCGTCAAAGCACAGAATTTACGCGTTCAGCTCAAGTTGGATGCTGTTTTGGTCACCCGCAGCGAAGAAGGCATGTCTTTGTTTGATGTCGAAGGCGCCTTGCACGTACCAACCCATGCCTTAGAAGTGTTTGACGTCACCGGTGCAGGCGATACCGTCATCGCAACCCTTGCAACCTTGATGGCAGCTGGTTTGACACTGCGCGAGGCCATGCCCTACGCCAACAAAGCGGGCGGTATTGTGGTGGGTAAATTTGGCACGGCAACCGTGTCGTTCAAAGAATTGTTTGAAAAAGATTGAAATGATGAATAAAACGCAATGTGTTGCTCAATGTGTTGTTGTGACCGGCGCTGCAGGCTTCATTGGTGCCAACATCATCAAAGGCTTGAATGCGCGCGGCATCACCAACATCATTGCCGTAGACGACTTGACACAAGGTGACAAGTTTTTGAACTTGGTTGATCTCAGCACTTCAGATTATGTAGACGCCAAAGTTTTTTACGAACGCTTCGCTGCAGGTGCTTACGGCAGAGTAGAAGCCGTTTTCCATGAAGGCGCTTGTAGCGACACCATGGAGCAAAACGGCCAATACATGATGGACAACAACTACCGCGTGTCCTGCGATTTGTTTACTGCTTGCCAAGCGCAGGGTACGCGGCTGCTTTACGCATCGTCAGCGGCCACTTACGGCGGCAGCGACGCCTTTATTGAAACACCCGCCTACGAGCACCCTTTAAACGTTTATGGTTATTCCAAATTGTTGTTCGACCAGCGTTTGCGCCATTTACTAGGTACCAAGTTTGAAAATGCGAATAGCCAAGTTGTGGGCTTTCGCTACTTCAATGTTTACGGCAACCGCGAACAGCACAAAGGCCGCATGGCCAGCGTCGCATTTCACCAATTCAACCAGTTCAAGGAGCATGGCCATGTCAAGCTGTTTGGCGAATACGGTGGTTACGCACCAGGCATGCAACAGCGCGATTTTGTGTACATCGACGACGTTGTCGCGGTGAACCTTTGGTTTTATGACCACCCAACGGCTTCGGGTTTGTTCAATTTAGGCACAGGCCGCGCCCAACCGTTCAATGACATTGCGGTATCTGTCGTCAACACCATACATCGCCTGAAAAGTAAAACCTCCAGCTATGAAGTGCAAACTTTAGAGCAATTGGTCAACCAACAATTGATTCAATACATCCCCTTCCCCACCGCTTTGGTTGGTAAATACCAGTGCCACACACAGGCTGATTTGACCGCTTTACGTGCGGTTGGTTGCGATCATACGTTTGCTGATGTGAGCCAAGGCGTCAGCGCCTATATCCAGCAATTAGCGACAAAATGACCCATTTATTGGTTCAAAAGCACAATAAATTGAACTAAAACCACAAAAACCATGTGGTTTTTGCCATTTTTTCTGTTTTAGTCAACTGAAGGCAAGGAAGTACCGTTATAGTCCAGCCCAGCCAAATGCGTTAAAAGTTAACTGGTTGGCTTTTAGCTCAATGTTTTTTGTTAGTTTTTATTTAACCTTTTTTATAACTGGAGTCTTGATATGTTGAAAAAAATTCTGGCCGTGATGGTCATGATGTACGCAGCAGTTTCTTTTGCCGCTGTTGATGTGAACAAAGCCACTGCTGCTGAACTCGACAGCATAAAAGGCATTGGCCCTGCTATTTCTGCCAAAATTTTGGACGAAAAGAAAAAAGGCGGCAACTTTAAAGATTGGAACGACTTGGTCACACGCGTCAGTGGCGTGGGCGAAGGCAATGCAACCAAGTTCTCAGCTGAAGGCCTGACCGTTGGTGGCGCAAGCTTCAAAGGCGTAGCTGCTGCTCCAGCAAAAGCGGCTGAAAAGCCAGCGGCTGCAAAAGACGCTAAAGATGCCAAGCCCGCTGCAACAACAGAGAAAAAAGCCGATGCAAAAGCTGATGCTAAGCCAGCCGCTGCTGCAGCGCCTGCTGCTGCAGAGAAAAAAGCTGATGCTAAACCTGAAGCAAAGGCTGATCTCAAAGCAGAAGCAAAAGCTAAAAAAGAAGCTGATGCAAAAGCCAAGGCAGATGCTAAAAAAGCCAAAGACGACGAAGCTAAAGCCAAGAAAGAAGCTGCTGCCAAAGCAAAAGCCGACGAGAAAGCCGCTAAAGCTGCAAAAGACGCCAAGCCAGCCGCTAAAGACGCAAAAGCTGATGCTAAGCCAGCTGCTGCAGAACCAGCTAAGAAGTAATTCTTATCAACGTATTGCAGGAAACTGCAATACGTTGCCCTCCTTTTTGCAAGCTAGTTCCATAGCTTCTAAAGCAGGTACATATTTGAAATGCCCCGCGAAAGTGGGGCATTTTTTTGCGCGTGAAATATGGACTACCACGCAACCTTCCCCACTAACCACCCGCCCGCTTAGCCTTGTACCCCTGCGCCACCAGCAGCGCCACAACGCGGTCAATATGGTCGCCCTGCACTTCAATAATCCCATCCTTCACCGTCCCGCCCGACCCGCAAGAAGCCTTGAGCTGCTTCCCCAGCGCATCTAAGTCCTTATCAGGCAACGAAATTCCCGTCACCAAAGTCACAGCCTTCCCTCCCCGCCCCTTAGTCTCCCGCGACACCCGCACCACGTCTTTGGCCTTTTGCGCATCCGCCTTAGCCTGCGCATCCGCCTTCACATTGGCAGCCAAGTCTGTGGCCGAAACAGGCGGCGTCTCTTTGACGACCAAGCCAGCTAAGCCGCCTAAACCTTTGATGGGGTTGGAATTTGATGTGGTATTCATGGGGTGGATTTTAAAGAGTTTGGCGCGACAGCTCAGTTTTCAACGCAACTATTTTTACAAATGTACCGTAGATTTACTATACTTTTAATAGCTAATCAAGCAATAAATACGCTGGCTAGAGTCATATTTCACCCCTATTTGAAGCAAATCCCCCGCTCTTACACCATTCTGCGCCTTCGCCCTAACCCGAAGAAGCAAATAAATCAGGGTCAGATCACAATTCAGGAAAGTGCTCAATTCGACGGACAAAACAGCTGTTCGAAATTGTGCTCTGACCCTCATTTATGGTGCAACGAGGTCGAAATGATTGGACAACGCTTTTGATTTTGTACTACAATTACGTATTACATATAAACCACACAAAGGTGCATACAATGAGCGCAGCCACCCTGTCCTTCCGCGCCCCGACTGATTTTGCGGAGCAAACCAAAAAACTCGCCAGCATGTTCAACATGACCAGCTCTGACTACGTGCGTGAAGCCGTGCGTGAAAAAAACGAACGGGCTTTGAAAGAGCGCATGGTCTTTCTCTCCAAGCAGCTCTCTGCCGCCAGCCTGCAAGAGAACGAAGCGATGGATGCAGCTTCAGGCGATGGGCTTTAAAAAATGGCATTGAAGCTAAAACGCGGCCAACTCTGGGAAGTTGATTTCGAACCCCAAACCCACAAAGAAGAGCCA
>JAYUJX010000099.1:0-8179 GCA_043764955.1 Polaromonas sp. | reverse complement strand
AACAACAACCACGTCCGCCTCCGTGGTGCAAAGCACGGCGGGCTCAGAAAGCGGCAGCCGTCTTATCGTCGGCCCAAACATCAAACTCAAGGGCGTTGAAATCACCGATTGCGACACCTTGGTGGTGGAAGGCACGGTAGAAGCCACCATGGACTCCCGCGTCATACAAATCATGGCGAATGGCGCTTTCAAAGGCTCCGCCGATATAGATATTGCCGAAATCCACGGCCAATTTGACGGTAATTTGACTGTGCGAGACAAGCTGGTCATTTTCTCGCAAGGCAAGGTCAACGGTACGATTCGCTATGGCAAGGTTATCATTGAAGAAGGTGGTCAGTTGTCGGGCGATGTGCAGTTTGGAGCCAAAGCCGCACAACTTGCGACATCTCATGCTCTTGCCACAAACGCACCAAAAACGGGCATCCACGCAACCCAATAGTCTCGCGTCTGCTGCAAATACGTGGTTTAAATGTCACGTATTTGTCTGTACACTGGGGGGGATGAGAGCGGCGCCATCCTCACCCTTAACTTTAGGTAAAAAGAAAACTGCGATTTCAGAAGCGCAGTGGGTAAAGCTCGAGTCGATTCGTCATACCATGGCTAGCGTGGTGAACACGCAATTATTGATGTTTTGTGCCATGGTTTTCATGTCGGTGCTTCTGTATGGGCACACGTCAACACCAGCACTGCTCATATGGTTTGGTTTCAACAGCATTTTGAGCATACTTAGACTCTGGCTTCTCCAGGGTTACAGTAAAAACGATGATGCCGAAGGCAACGAGCAGCATTACATCTATTTTCAGCGCTACGCCAAAGTAGCACCTCTTAGTGGTTTTATTTGGGGCATATCCGTTTACTTGTTTAGTGAGATTTCTGCGCCAAATATTGCTATTTTTTGCTTGATCATTGTGCTCATTTTCGGCATGCTTTCCGTATCAAATCTATCAAGCCATTTGCGCCTGATGAAAAACTTCATTTGGGCTTATTTTGCTGGTTTGTGGTCAGCAGTGTTATTGGGTGTTGCATTTGAGGACCCCTTTTCATCACACATCGTTCAACTGTGGTATCTGGCGATGATCGTTATTTTTGCCTACATGCAATATCGTGTTGGTACGCGAATGAACTCAACATATATTGAAGGACTGAAGCTTCAATACCGCAATACAAAACTCATTGCTTCATTGACTGAGCAACGCGAAACCGCCCTAGCCGCTGTCGCCACCAAAAATCGCATGCTCGCCAGCGCGACGCATGACATGCGTCAACCCGTACTTGCGCTAGATTTGTATGCGGGCTGGCTGATAGAAGATCCCGGCGCATCCGCTGAAATTGCCCCAAAAATAGCTGCGTCCACCAAAGCCGTCATCAACCTGTTTGACTCTATGTTTGATATGTCGAGACTGACAGAGGGACAAATCAGCACAAACTTAGAGCCGGTCGATTTAGAAGAGCTTTTTTATGCATTATTCACGCAATACCATCCGATTGCGAAATCCAAAAATTTGGAACTTAGAACCCACGGTATTGAAGGTATCGTATTCACCGACTATATTTTGCTGGAACGAATTTTGGGTAACTTGCTTATCAATGCCATCAAATACACAGCATCAGGTGGTGTGCTTTTGGCCTCTCGACGCTCGGTACATGGCATAAAAATCGAAATTTGGGACACGGGCTCCGGCATCTCCCCTGAGCAGCAAAGTCTCGTCTTTAAAGAGTTCTACAAAAGCCCCTCAAATGCAGGAACAAGTGACGGCTTCGGACTGGGTTTATCCATAGTCACACAGCTGGCAGAACTACTGGGCTGCGAAGTTACCCTGAAATCTCGCATCGGGCGCGGAACAGTTGTCGCCATCCAATTCAATAAACCGGCGACCATCAAATCAAGCGTCAGTAAAGGCTGATTTTCAAAATGAAAATGCTGTTTGAACATGTGTCTATTCATACCGTTTGCAAGCGCTATGGCCACAGAAATTGCAGAAGCAGTGCTTGTAAGATCGGGATTGACTAAAACTGACTTACGGGCTTAACCACACTTGCGGCAACCAAACATAAAAAATTATGTGTGGCGACTACAGACCGAATGGTAACAAATGCATCAAAAATATTAATTGAAGGTATGCATTTAACACATCAAATAAGCCAGGCACATGTAAAAATGTTTTTAACTTCATTAAACATAAACACAGACAAGGTGATGCAAACATTCCCTGAGTACGGCAATATGGGGCCAGTCTCACTACCATTTATCGTATCGAAACTTGAACTTGCGGGGAGATTAAAACCCGGGAAAAAGCTCTTACTCGTTGGTGCGGGTAGCGGCTTAAAGGGATGATAATCAAGATCGATTGGTAAACAAATAAAACCAGCTCAATTCATTTTTAAACTCACAAATTGATACAAATACATCGAACAGCATTGAGACAGGCCAATATGCAAGGTACAAACGTTAGAGAAGATTTTTTTAATTCTGAAAATAACTGGATTGAATCAAAAAGTCTGCAATTACTTACTGAAAAAGTAGCCACAACACAGTTGCATGCATTTTTCGCAACAATTTTATTGTTTGCAATGCTTTACAGTTATACCTCGCTAAATAACTGGCTAGTATGGTTGACAGTTCATGTTCTTGTCATTGCTTTGCGTTTATGGTTTGTCGGCAGGCATCATAGCCGGTATGAAAAAGATTTTAACTACCAGCAAATTGGTTTTTACTATCGATATTCTTTCATAATAATTTCTATCAGCTTTTCGTGGGTTGCAAGCGCTTATTTAGTTGGTGGAAATGAGCCCTCATTAATTACTGCGTTATGTTTCAATTTTATTCTGGTGTATGGAGCGGTCGCCACAATAAATTTAGCATGCCTGCCAGTGCCGCACATGACATGCGCCAGCCTGTCTTGGCATTGGATTTATATGCTGGCTGGTTGGCAAAAGACCCGACTGCAAGCACCGAAACCGTACCCAAAATTACAGCATCGACAAAGGCTGTTATCACTTTATTTGACTCCCTGTTTGACATGTCGCGCCTAACCGAAGGTCAAATCAGCACGAACCTAGAGGCGGTTAATCTGAATGAGCTGATGTCTGCACTTTATATGCAATATCAGCCCATCGCGGTGTCAAAGAATTTAACTCTGAGAACGCGCGCCATACAAGCCACCGTCTTTACAGACTATATTTTGTTAGAGCGCATTTTGGACAACTTACTCAACAATGCCATCAAATACACAACATCAGGCTGTGTACTCTTAGCCTGTAAAAATTCAGCGCGCAGCGTCAAAATTGAAGTCTGGGACACGGGTATTGGAATCTCATCAGAGCAACACAGTTTGGTGTTTAAAGAGTTTCACAAAAGTCCCTCTAACAGCGGCACGACCGATGGCTTTGGGCTTGGTTTAGCCATCGTCTCACAATTGGCAGATCTGATTGGTGCTGAGCTGAGGTTGAAATCTCGACTTGGGCAGGGTACGGCGGTATCAGTACAGCTCGGTCAAGTTATCTAAACCACATGAACCACCCCGTCCTATCGGCCCTGCTGCCGGTTGTATTACTCATCGCCATTGGCTTCTTCGCCGGAAAGCGCAACTGGATCTCCGCCGGCTCCGTCAAAGACCTGTCTAATCTCGTCTTTTTGATCCTCATCCCCGCTCTGCTGTTTCGCACCATGGGCGCGGTACATCTGGAGAAGCTGGATCTCAAACCCGTTGGCGTCTACTTTTTAACCGTGGGCATCATCTTCACCGGCGTGCTGCTGTGGCAGGGCTTGAACCGCCACGCCACCGTCGTCGCACTCGCCAGTATTTTCAGCAACACCATCATGATAGGCGTGCCTTTGGTCAGTTTGGCCTATGGCGAAGCCGCGTTGGTTTACTTGTTCACCCTTATTTCATTGCATGCCTTGGTATTGCTCACCTTGGCCACGGTGGTGCTTGAATTTGCCGTTGTGCGCGAAAGAACACAACACGCCAAGACCGAAGCGGGTCAACTAGCCCATGACAAAGACACCGTCGCCAGCATCGCCAAAAACGTGATTCTAGCCATGCGCAATGCCGTCATCCACCCCGTGCCGCTACCCATCATCGCGGGGTTGTTGTTTGCGCAAACGGGTTGGGCTATTCCGGCCGCGATTGACAGACCCTTGCAACTGTTAGGCAGCGCTTTTGGCCCGCTCGCCCTCGTTTTGGTGGGCGTCACACTGGCACATACCCAAGCGGGTGCGCACATCAAAGGTGCTTTCGCCATTTCACTGGTTAAAAATGCATTGCACCCCGCACTCATGGCCATCATGGGCTGGGCGTTTGGGCTCTCTGGCATGCCGCTCACGGTGATGATCGTTGCCGCCTCTTTGCCCGTCGGTGCCAATGTGTTTTTATTCTCTCAGCGCTATCACGTCGCACAAGAGCTGATCACGGCCAGTGTCGCCGTCACCACCGCTGTTGCTTTGGTATCGGTCAGCTTGGTGATGGCTTGGTTAGGCTCTGTTTAGCCGCGCAATCAATAAAGTCTGGGGCGTCATCTTGGTGACAGCAATATTTCATTTTGAGAATATCAAGGTCAAGCTGCACCAAACAGGGGCTTACCCTCAGCCTAAAACCATGCCCCGTTTGTAAGCTCAGGTCTGAATTCACTGTCCACAGACCCTTTTTTAGAGATTCCCACCGTGAGCGTTAAGTTTCAAATCTATGGCAAAGCCGTCAGCGCGAACGCTGAACCCGACACCCCGTTGCTGCGGGTCATCCGTGATGAGCAGGGCATGACAGGCACCAAATTTGGCTGTGGCGCGGCTTTGTGCGGGGCATGCACGGTTCATGTCAACGGCGCACCCGTTCGCTCTTGCCAAACGCTTTTGCCTGCCGTTTCTGGCAAAAAAGTCGGCACCGTTGAAGGCCTCTCCAAAAACAACGACCACGCGCTGCAAGTCGCTTGGATCAAACACGACGTGCCGCAGTGCGGCTACTGCCAATCTGGTCAGCTCATGAGTGCGGCCGCTTTGCTGAAAACCAACAAAAATCCGTCTGATGCTGACATCGACGCCGCCATGAGCGGCAACATCTGCCGCTGCGGTACCTACCCACGCATCCGCGCCGCCATCAAAGACGCCGCTGCAAGATTGCGCACAGCATAAGGAGCACCGCCATGACACACACGCTCTCGTCCCTTGCCACAGCCTCTACAGTGGACACAGCCACTGCCGCTTCGCGTCGCACCTTCCTCAAAACCTCCGCCTTGGCCACCGGCGGCCTGATGATGGGCTTTGTCCTGCCCGGCAGCAAAACCGAAGCGCAAGCCGCCGGCACGCTGTACACCCCGAATGCCTGGGTGCACATTGCCGACGACAACACCATCACCCTCATCTCGGCACGCTCTGAAATGGGTCAAGGCGTCTACACCTCCATGCCGATGCTGATTGCGGAAGAGCTCAACGTCAGCCTCAAACAGGTCAAAGTCGCCATCGCACCGCCACAAACGGTCTACGTCAACGCACTTTTGGGTGCACAAATCACCGGCGGTTCAACGTCTGTGCGCGACGGCTGGGAAAAGCTGCGTTTGGGTGGTGCCCAGGTCCGCGAAATGCTCATCGGCGCCGCTGCAACCAAATGGAATGTGGATCGCAGCACCCTGCGTGCTGAAAAGGGCATGGTCATCGGATCTGGCGGCAAAAAAGCCAGCTACGGCAGCTTGGCCGAAGCCGCTTCCAAACTGCCTGTGCCGGAAAAAGTCACGCTCAAAGACCCAAAAGACTTCACCATCGTCGGCAAACGCACCAAACGCCTAGACACACCGGTCAAAACCGTCAAAGCCGAGTACATCAGCCCGATGCAGGCGCACGCGCCGCTGGAGCCGATGAACTTCACCGCCAGCTTTGCCAACGGCAAATGCGTGCTGATCGGCTCCACCCAGTTCCAGCAGGGCGCACAAGGCGCGGTCGCTGGTGCTCTGGGCATCAAACCCGAAGACATCGATCTACAAACCACCTTCCTGGGCGGCGGTTTTGGTCGCCGTTTAGAGGTCGACTTCATCGTCCAGGCCGCCCAAATCTCCAAAGCCGTGGGGAAACCCGTCAAGCTGGTCTGGAGTCGTGAAGACGACATGACGCACGACTTCTACCGTCCACTGGGTTTAAACCAGATCACTGCGGGGCTCGATGCCGCCGGCATGCCTGTTGCCATGCACTTCAAAACCACCTCGCAGTCCATCACCCAGCGCGCTTTTGGCCTGCCCAAAGACACGTTTGACCCCTCCATGGCCGAAGCCGCCGTGGCGGGCTATGACATCCCCAATACCCAGCACGACCTGGTCATCCACGACAGCGGCATGCGTGTCGGCTACTGGCGCGCCGTCAGCCACAACATGAACGCCTTCGCCAATGAAAGCTTCATCGACGAGCTGGCAGCCGCCGCCGACAAAGCCGGTTGGAGCAAGCCCTTGCCGGCCGGTCACTTCCGTGACATGTCGCTGATGGAAGGCTACGACACCTACATGGCGCAAATCGCTGAAATCTCCATGAAAGACGGCAGCGTGGTCGTCCACCGCGTCACCGTGGCAGCCGACTTGGGCCACATGGTCAACCCTGACACGGTGGAGGCGCAAATCCAGTCCAGCATCGTCTTCGGCATGGGCGCGGGTTTGATGCAGGAAGTCACGCTCGACAAAGGCCGCGTGCAGCAGACCAATTACCACAACCACCCCGTCGTTCGCATGTTTGAGACACCCAAAATCGACATCGTACTGGTCGACAGCAAAGAAAAGCCAGGCGGCATTGGCGAGCCCGCCACCGCGCTGATCGTCCCCGCCATTGCCAACGCTGTCTTTGGCGCTACGGGTAAACGCGTGCGCAAACTGCCGATGACGGCCGACGCCATCAAATCCGCGTAGAGTCCAGAAACCGGAACGAAAAACAGGAACCGCATGGAAAGCTTAAATTTGAGGGTGCTCGACGACGTGCTGACGTGGCGACGCGCTGGCCATGCCGTCACCTTGGTCACGGTGGTAGAAACCTGGGGCAGCGCGCCCAGACCACCGGGCGCATTGCTGGCGGTGCGGGACGATGGCATGGTCAGCGGCTCCGTCTCTGGCGGCTGCATTGAAGACGATTTGATTGCCCGCACGAAAGAAGCCTTTAAAACGGCCTTAAATACGCCTATAGCCATTGTATTTAATGCCTCTACAGCTATTGATAATATAGCAAAACCAACCATGATCGCCTACGGCGTCACCAAAGACGAAGCCGCCCGCTTCGGTCTGCCCTGCGGCGGCACGCTGCGTTTGGTACAAGAGCCTGTGCATGATGTGACGTGGATAGAACAAGTCCAGGCTCGCACAACTGCACACCAACTCGTTGCCCGTACGCTTAACTTGTCCACAGGTTTGGTCACCCTGGCCGATGCCACGCGCGAGCAAGCGATGGCGTTTGACGGGCTAAGCTTGACCACACTTTTTGGCCCGAAATGGCGTTTACTCCTCATTGGCGCAGGCCAGCTCAGCCAAGCCGTTGCCCAAATGGCGGTATTGTTGGATTTTGAAGTCTTGGTCTGCGACCCACGTGAAGAATACACCTTTGATCCTTCATCAGTTGGTGCAATGCGCATCGCCGGCATGCCCGACGACGTGGTGCGCGAGATGGTGCCCGACGCCCACACCGCCATCGTCGCCCTCACGCACGACTCAAAACTCGACGACATGGCGCTGCTGGAAGCCCTGCAGTCCAACGCGTTTTACGTGGGCGCACTAGGCTCAAAACGCAACCAAGCCAGCCGCAAAGAACGCATGATCGAGCACTTCGGCATGACCGCTGCGCAACTCACCCGTCTGCACGGCCCCGTCGGTTTGAACATCCACGCCAAAACGCCGGCTGAAATTGCGATGTCCATCGTTGCACAAATCATTGCGGTGAAAAATTTACCCGCTATTGAAAATCCCAGAACAGCAAACACTTCCGTTCACCCTGAGCCTGTCGAAGGGCTTTAGCCAAACACGCAGGCTTCGACAAGCTCAGCCCGAACGGTGGATGGTTAAACGATGATTTACCTTATCATCCACTGATGGATTGGCCAGCGGCACGCACCTCTTTACTACTCGCATTCTTAACGGCAACGCTGCTCTTGCCGATTGGCGTTGCCTTGGCACGCTGGTTAGCCACAACGACTTGGCGCGGCAAACCCTTGTTTGAAGCCTT
>JAYUJX010000098.1:0-2234 GCA_043764955.1 Polaromonas sp. | reverse complement strand
GCCTCAAACGTCGTCGTTATTGACCCAAGTTTGACGAAAATTTTCCCTAACAGTGAAGCGGTGAACAATGCTTTACGCGGATTTATTGAAGTGGCTTCTTTGACAACTGGTATCAATGCACGTGCCAAAACGGCTTCGCGCAAGCGTGCGGCTGCATAATCGCTAATTTAAGTGCAATTTTGCTGTATCCGGCGTATTTATTGCCTGAGCAGCTATTAAATATATAGCAAAAACAAACGCGCTTTCTGACGCTATCTAAACGCTATCTAAACGCTATCTCAGGCGATAATCTAGGCTATGACTACAGCTTCTTCAGTTCACACCTCCAATATCGCCTCCCTAACCCTGCTCGCCAGAGGCAAAGTACGCGATAACTACGCCGTCGGTGGCTTGAATGGGGACCGCATTTTGATGGTCGCCAGCGACCGCTTGAGCGCGTTTGACGTCATTATGGGCGAGCCGATTCCGGGCAAAGGCGCATTGTTGACGCAAATGGCGCTGTTTTGGTTTGAAAAATTGGGTAAAAACGGCGCTGATTTGTGCCCTAATCACCTGACGGGCGAGTTGCCCGAAAGCGCCGTGACTGCCGAAGAGGTGCCTTACGTCACAGGCCGTTCCATGCTGGTGAAACGCCTGAAACCCATCCCCGTCGAAGCTGTGGTGCGCGGCTATTTGGCCGGCAGCGGCTGGGCAGAATACCAAGTGTCGCAATCGGTTTGCGGGGTCAAACTACCCGCTGGCTTGCAAAATGCTTCCAAACTGCCCGAACCCATCTTCACCCCCGCTGCCAAAGCGATTGTGGGCGAGCATGATGAAAACATCACTTTCGAGCAAATGTGCGACAAAATCGGGGTCGATTTGGCCGAGAAGATCAAAACCCTCAGCATCGCCATCTACAAAACCGCCTATGAATTCGCCCTGACCAAAGGCATCATCATTGCCGACACCAAGTTTGAATTTGGCCTAGACGCCGATGGCACGCTGACCCTGATGGACGAGGTGCTCACCCCCGATTCATCCCGCTTTTGGCCTGCCGAAAGCTATGAGGCAAGTTTCAAAGAAGGCAAAAACCCCCCAAGTTTCGACAAACAGTTTGTCCGCGACTGGCTAGAAACCCAAGCCTGGGACAAAACCCCGCCAGCCCCCCGTGTGCCGCGCGAGGTGATTGAAAAGACGGCGGCGAAGTATCAAGAGGCTTGGACGCGGTTGACGGGCTGAATTTGCAGGCAACACCGCATGAACTGGTAACTAATCAGCGAATTAACGAATCAAGAAACCTTTGTCGAAGGCTCTAAGATTCGTGAACTGCACCGTTTGATAGACAGCTATGGCGGTAAAAACTGGAAAAAGCGCAAAGGTTTTGGATTTGTGCGCTTTTCTTCTGGAGAAATTGTGCAAGCCGAATTACACTGGTACGAAGCACACGGTATCGGCAAAGTGGAACTTAAAATCAAGGAACTGCTATGAAATGGACGATTTGCATTAAAAATTCTGGGTATGAAGCGTCTCTTGAGTCACGCAAGTTGTACAACGTCGAAGATGACCCCAAAGCGCAAGCTCTGGGCATGATACGCGTTGTTGATGAATCTGGAGAAGGCTATTTGTACCCGCAAGAAATGTTTGCTCCCATAGCAATTCAAAATTCGCTTGAAGGGCAGTTACTTGCGGCTTAAGGTCACTTTCTGAGGTGTGATTCAGAGCACAGTGGCGAGGTGTTAAGTTGCCTTTCGTATTTTGTCAAAGACTTTTGTCCACGAATTCCATTCATCTTCATTCCTTAAAAATGCAGCTAATCGCAATCGTTGTAGCTATCTGAGGATAGGGAATGGCGAGCA
Organism: Polaromonas sp.; assembly: GCA_043764955.1. Lineage (GTDB taxonomy): Bacteria > Pseudomonadota > Gammaproteobacteria > Burkholderiales > Burkholderiaceae_C > Aalborgiella. The sequence continues at coordinate 399 of JAYUJX010000098.1, read as the reverse complement.
TTTCTTCTTTATAAGTGCGAGGTTTCCAGTTGTAGGGATAACTAGTAAACAGATTGGTTAAGGCAACACTTACGCATTCAAGTGCTTCTTCACTGGGGTTGCCATCGAATTCGAAGCGTGCAACCCAGTCTTGCCCGTCTGAAGAGAGATCAAACGAAGCTGCCCGCAAGCTGGGTGGAATTTCACCAAGCAAAGCTCGTTGAGCATTCAGAAGAAGTTCCTTGTCAAAGCTTGTAAGCATAATTTCGAATCTAACTCAAAACCACACTACTCAACCGCCGTCTACAAGTGGCCACGGTCGCATCCACCGGCGGAATCTGCTCATTTGTCACATTCAAGCAGCCAGCAAAGTGCAGCGCGATATTTTTGCCAATTCGCTGGCCATCTGCTCTTTGGCTA
>JAYUJX010000097.1:0-2241 GCA_043764955.1 Polaromonas sp. | reverse complement strand
CATCACCCCATTTTTGAAAATCGCAGCCCAAGCCGAACACGCCGGCCTGATGCTCGCTCCCCACTTCGCGATGGAATTGCACGTCCACCTGGCCGCCGCCTACCCCACCGAGCCGTGGGTGGAGCATTTTGAATGGCTGGAGCCCTTGTTCAACGAACGCATCGAGATCAACAACGGCCGCATGCTGGTGCCGACGCGGCCTGGCTTGGGACTAACTTTGAGTGAACAGTCGAAAACTTGGGTGCGGGAATCGGTGACGGTGGGTAAACGTCCGTAAGCAACCACACATGGGTCGAATGTTTAATCTGATTATGGCAACGGACTCAAACCCAACTCTTTCAAAAAGTCGTTGTGCTTTTGCTTGGCTATTGCAATGGTTTTTTCAATCTCGACTAACTCGCCATGCGTTGCTTCTAGGCTGATTTCCGCCTCGCCCACCGCCGTGCTGATGTAGCGCGAAATGTTCAGGTTGTAGTCGTTCTTCTCGATCTCTTCCATGCCCACTCGACGGGCGTAACGGGGCTCTTCCTTGCGGAATTGGTAAGTGTCGATGATCTTGGCAATGTGCGCGTCCGTTAGTTGGTTCTGGCGCTTGCCTTTGTCAAAGTATTCGGCGGCGTTGATAAACAACACGTCGTCCGGCTTCTTGCATTTTTTGAGTACCAGAATGCACACCGGAATGCCTGTGGAGTAAAACAGGTTAGCTGGTAGACCGATGACAGTATCAATATGGCCATCTTTCAGCAGCTTGGTGCGAATACGCTCCTCTGCCCCGCCACGAAACAACACACCGTGCGGCAAGATGATCGCCATCACGCCCTCGTCTTTCAGGAAGTGAAAGCCGTGCAGCAAAAAGGCAAAGTCAGCCGCTGACTTGGGAGCCAGACCGTGATTTTTGAAGCGCACGTCATCCGCCTGGGCATCGGTCGGCTCCCAGCGGTAGCTAAATGGCGGGTTGGCCACAATGGCGTCAAACGCTGGCTTTTTGGCCGGATTCAGCTCGCGCAGGATATCCCAGTCATTGGTCAGCGTGTCACCGTGGTAGATCTCAAACTCGGTGTCCTTCACCCCGTGCAGCAGCATGTTCATGCGCGCCAGGTTGTAGGTGGTGATGTTCTTTTCTTGCCCGTAGATCTTGCCAATACCATGCGGCCCCATGCGCTTGCGCACGTTCAGCAGCAGCGAGCCTGAGCCGCAGGCAAAGTCCATCACGCTTTCCAACCGTTGCTTTACACCCGTTTTAGGCTCCTGGCTGTCCAGCGTCACGATGGTGGAGAGAATGTCCGAGATTTGCTGCGGCGTGTAAAACTCGCCCGCCTTCTTGCCCGAGCCTGCAGCAAACTGGCCGATCAGGTATTCGTAGGCATCGCCCAGCGCATCAATGTCCGTAGAGAAATCCGCCAGCCCCTCGGCGATTTTTTGGATGATGGTGCAGAGCTTGGCGTTGCGCTCCGTATAGGTTCTACCCAGCTTGTGCGAGCTCAGGTCGATTTCTGAAAAGAGACCTTGAAACGTGCTTTCAAAAGATTCTGTCTCGATGTATTTGAAACCCGCCTGCAATGTGCTCAGCATGTCACCGTTTTGCGTGCGGGCCAGGTGGGCGATGCTGCTCCACAGGTGCAACGGCTCAATCACATAGTGCACTTTGCGGCGCATCTGCTTCTCAAAAGCGGCCACGTCGTTCAAGTTTTCTTCGTACCAGACTTGAAGCGGCGTCCGCACGCCAGTTGCCGCCAAAACATCAACCGCGATATCAGGATAGTCTCGCCCCAGCTCTTTCTTGGCCGCCGCCTCGTAGTTGTCTGACAGATAGCGCAAAAAGAGGAACGACAGCATGTAGTCGCGGAAATCGTCCGCATCCATCGCCCCGCGCAGTTGGTCGGCAATAGCCCAGAGGGTCTTGCCCAGTTGTTTTTGGTTTTGTTCGGTCATGGTTTATTGCTTGCCAATTTGTGGAGGAGGTAGCGTTTTGGTGCGTTCTGCCAGCTTCTTGTCTTCAGTCTTCACCCTGCGTTCCAACTTTTTCAAATCCTCTTCGGCAGACAATTTTTCTGGCTGAATGCCGCGCTGCCCCAGCATATCGCGTACGCTTTCATTGTTTTTTACATGCTCATGCGTAATGGCAGGCTCGCCGCGCAAGTTGTCTTGCCGCACGTTGTGGTTGGTCATTTCTGTGGCCAGGTTTTTAGCGGCAATGGTCAGCGTAGGCAAAAAGTCAGCCAACGGGCGGTTGGCCACTAT
>JAYUJX010000096.1:0-8220 GCA_043764955.1 Polaromonas sp. | reverse complement strand
CTGGTGCTCATCAATCATGAGCTGCTCAATAGTGCCGTCCTTGTCACCACGCTTGGCTAAACAATCTTGCAATCCAGCTTTGCTGATTACCCCTGCATTAACCAAGCCATCGTATTTACTGGGTTGACTTGTGCGTTGCGCGACAGCTTGCTGGACTGCAGGCTTGGTCGAAGTGGTAGTAGCAGTTGCTTTTGTTGTCGTTGCCATTGGATATGTCTATTTTTATAAAAATCGTACCTCTATGATGCCCGAATTAAAAATTTAAGCTCATTAGACTTGACACGCATTGGAAATATTTACTTGTTGTAACACTTTTAATCCAGATGAATTGTGAAAATTTCCATTGACTCGCTTTTGCCATCTAACAAAACTTGATCGACCACTTCGCAATTAAAGTTTGTTGCGCTCTGCCTCGTTGCAGGCCCCATCAAAATAGGTACGTTATATTTTTTAGTAAGCCTCTCCAAGCGAGAAGCAACATTAACGGCATCGCCCACCACAGTATAACTACGGCGCATAAACGAGCCCATGTCGCCCACACACATTTGACCTGTGTTGATACCAATGCCCAGCTTGATGACAGGCAAACCCACCGCGCGATGTTCTTGGTTGATAAGTTTGATTGTTTTGGTAATGTCCAGCGCGGCTAGCACTGCCAGCTCTGCATGATTTGACATGCTAACCGGTGCACCCCAGAAAGCCATGACGCAATCTCCCATGTACTTGTCAACGGTGCCACAGCGATCAACAATCAATTGCGTTAAGCGGCCAAAAACATCATTCAGCATGTGTTGGAGCTGCGCTGGCTCCAAGTTTTCGGCCAGTTCAGTAAAGCCTCTCAAATCGCAGAACATAACGGTTAACTCTTTATTTTGTGCTTTCATCGTTTGGCTGGATGGCTGCAGAAGCATTTCATCAACCAATTGTGGCGGAACATAGCTGCCAAATAATTTTGTTAATTCGCGCTTTGATTTACTTTCTACAAAATAGCCATAACTCATATTGAGCATATAAGCAAAAAGAGACAGCAATATTAACGTCGCCAATGGGAATACCAAACCATGCTCGATAAATAAATAGATATTCAATGCCATGGGCAGCAACAGCGTGACAAAGCTGAAACTCAAAGCTCGCGACGCTGTCAACATGGGTAAAACAAACGCAAGGGATAACCCGACCAGCATCAGCAATGCAACTTCAACGCCCATTGCATAGTCAGGCACAACGATAGACTTTTCATCCAGCATCCCCGACAACAAATTGGCATGTGTTTCCACGCCGGGGTATGTTGACCCAACGGGCGTGATTCGTAAATCCAAGAGACCAGGTGCACTAGAACCGACTAAAACGATTTTCCCATTCAACTCTTGCGCACTAATCCGCTTGTGCAAAACATCAGTTGCTGAAATGTATTGGTAAGAACCTCCGGCAGCACCGCCCAGACCACGATAAGGCACCAATACGGCCGCCCGATTATCGACCTTGATTGTCTTGGTGCGTGCAGCCGATCCAGTATCAACCAATTTGATACTTTCGACATTGCTTGAGGCAACTTCATTTGTATAGCCTGGCATCACGACGGGTGAGTTCATTGTTGCCCGATATAGTGCTAGCGACAAAGACTCATAATAGTCTCCCTTGAAGGATGAAATCAGGGGAACGGCACGCACAACGCCATCATCATCAGCAATGGCATTAAAGAAACCCGCTTTTGGCGCTGCAGCTGATATTATTTCGATATTAGAGCCATAACCATCCCAGAGTGTGGCTCGAAAAGGTGCGGCACTGATACTTTTTTGGGCAATGACCGGTTTGGGTAAAAAACCATTTGTACGCTCTTGCCTATCACTTGTAAAGTAATATGAAAGCACTACATTTCTTTGTTTTAACGCCTGCGCAAATTGCGCATCAAAGTCTAGCGACGGCGCTAATTCTTTGAGTTTCGATTGAAATGCTTTATCCGCACTCAGATCGCTTTCTGCTAATCGCTGGAGTTCTTGCAAGCCAGAACTGGTATCGGGCTCTGCAAAAACCAAATCAAATCCCAGCAATGAAATTTTTTGATTTTCAAATAATTCATGCGTTAGTTCTGCCAGCTTATGACGACTCCAAGGCCATCGTCCGATTTCGGACAAACTTTTTTCATCAACATCTACGATGACGATACGCGAGTCAAGCGTTTGGGGCATGATGGCACGTAATTTTGTATCGTAAATGATGTTATCCAGCGATTGAACAAAGTTTATGTTGAGTACATTCGTCGCATGACCCAAGACAAACAACAAGGGCAGCAGCGATACAGCTATTCGAGCCCAATGTTTTGCAAAAAACTTCATGCTGCTGAATGATTGCCGCTGAACATCAAGCGACTCGAAACCGGGCTAGTTTTGTATAAACTGCATCGCGATACCAGCAAGTTCAAACAAATCACCATTTTTGAGTGGAACCGCGTCTAGACCGAATGAAACACCATTCAGTGATGGACGCGTCGCGCCTTCCACGTGTGCAACCATATAGCTTTTAGGTCGCTTGGTAATAGCGATAACAGCTTCGCCAGGCTTGCCGATAGTCGTTACGATTTTGACAAGTGGCAACTCTTTGCCAGTAGATGGACCCGACAAAATTTTGATCGCTACATAGGCCTCTGCAAACTTGGTTTGCTCAAACAATGGCTTTTTCTCTTCCGCCGGTGTTTCGTCGTCATCATTGAGCAAGGCATCTATCGCATTCAACGCAGCCGGGTTCGTACTGACGCCATCTTGAACATATTTAATCGCACACTTGCCGATTTCAATAGTGTCACCATTTTTTAAAATCTGGCGCTTAACTTTTTGCTCGTTAATGTAGGTGCCATTGGTACTATTCAAATCTTCAATGAAGTAATCGTGGCCAATCACTTGAAGTGCAGCATGTTCGCCGCTCACAGCCAAATTATCGACAACGATATCGTTATACGGACGTCTACCCAAAGTCATACGATCTTTATTGAGTGCGACAACCTTGATAAGATTGTCGTCCAGACTTACGATAATTTTTGCCATGGCACCTTATTTTACAAATTGATTAATTGATTTTTAAATTGTTCAAATATGTAATTAGTTTAGCCGATTAGTGAGCTGTTTGGTTACGTTTCTGTAGGTATAAACCGACACAAAGTACGAAAAGTGCACCAAATATGGCTGCGCCATACTCCATAGGTTTTGTAACAACCAACCATTGTTTGACGGCCGGATCTGTCACGGCCATTTGACCAGCTATCCAGCCAAGCAACATGCTTCCCGCCGTAATGATATATGGAAACCGCTCCATCAATCTCAGCACAATTTGGCTTCCCGCGACAATGATAGGAATACTTACCAACAAACCAAAAATGACCAGTCCTAGTTGGTGCTTGCCAGCACTTTCAGCCGCACCAGCTATCGCCAAAACGTTATCCACGCTCATCACCAAGTCTGCAACGATCACAATTTTTACAGCGCCCCACAAGCGGTCACTGCTGCTGACGTTGCTGTGCGCATCGTCATCTTGCGGCATCAGCAGCTTAATACCAATCCAAACCAATAAGATGGCGCCCACTAATTTTAAATAGGGAACCGTCAGCAGCGTGAGTGCGAAAGCAATCAAAACAACGCGCAATACGATTGCACCCGCTGTTCCCCAAATAATCCCCCATTTGCGTTGTGCAGGTGGCAACCCTCTGCACGCCAAAGCAATGACAACAGCGTTATCACCTCCAAGCAAAATATCAATAATAATAATTTGCCCGACGGCAACCCAAAATTCGGGACTAGATAGTGCTTCCATTTAAGTGTCAACTTTGTAAGTTTAAGAAAAGCTTTGAGTGTAGCCGATTGGTTTAAAGCATGGCTTTGAGCAACTTCGCCATTTCAGATGGGTTGCGCGTGATTTTAAAACCACACTCTTCCATTACCGCAAGCTTTGCATCAGCCGTATCAGCGCCGCCAGAAATCAAAGCGCCCGCATGACCCATGCGCTTGCCTGCAGGTGCAGTCACACCAGCAATGAAGCCGACGATAGGCTTTTTCATGTTGTCTTTGCACCAGCGCGCGGCTTCTGCTTCGTCTGGGCCACCAATTTCACCAATCATGATGACGGCGTCGGTGTCTGGATCATCATTGAACGCCTTCATCACGTCGATGTGCTTCAAACCATTGATCGGGTCGCCACCAATGCCGACAGCACTCGACTGACCTAGACCGATTTCAGTCAATTGCGCCACAGCTTCGTACGTCAACGTACCTGAGCGGCTGACCACACCAATACGGCCTTTGCGGTGGATATGGCCTGGCATGATGCCGATTTTGATTTCGTCAGGCGTGATCAAACCTGGGCAATTGGGGCCTAGCAACAAGGTTTTCTTGCCGCCAGCCGCTTCTTTGGCGCGCATGCGGTTGCGAATTTCCAGCATATCACGAACAGGAATGCCTTCGGTGATACAGATGGCCAAGTCGAGGTCAGCTTCAACGGCTTCCCAAATGGCAGCGGCTGCGCCTGCTGGTGGCACATAGATCACAGACACTGTAGCGCCAGTTTCTTGTGCTGCCTCTTTAACGGTAGCGTAAATGGGGATGTTGAAAATGGATTCGCCGGCTTTTTTAGGGTTCACGCCTGCGACAAAGCATTCTTTGCCATTGGCGTATTCTTGGCATTTTTCAGTGTGGAATTGGCCAGTTTTACCCGTAATACCTTGGGTGATGACGCGGGTGTTTTTATTGATGTAGATTGACATGATATTTACCTTTGTATGTTACCGTTCGGACTGAGCCTGTCGAAGCCTTTGCAACCCTTCGACAGGCTCAGGGCGAACGGAGTTTGGTTTACTTGAGTGCCGCGACGACTTTTTCGGCAGCTTCCGCCATCGAATCCGCGCTGATGATAGGTAGACCTGACTCGGCCAGCATCTTCTTGCCCAGCTCTTCGTTGGTGCCCTTCATGCGCACCACAAGTGGCACGCTCAAATTAGTCGCACGGCAAGCGGTAATCACGCCGGTTGCAATGGTGTCGCATTTCATAATGCCGCCGAAGATATTAACCATGATGGCCTTGACTTTCGGGTTTTTCAGCATGATTTTGAAAGCTTCGGTGACCTTCTCTGGCGTTGCGCCACCGCCCACGTCCAAGAAATTGGCAGGCTCTGCGCCGTACAGCTTGATGGTGTCCATCGTCGCCATGGCCAAGCCTGCGCCGTTGACCAAGCAGCCAATGTTGCCGTCCAAGCTGATGTAGGCCAAGTCAAACTTGCTGGCTTCTACTTCGGCTGGGTCTTCTTCGTCCAGATCACGCAGCGCGACGATTTCTGGGTGACGGTACAGCGCATTCGCATCAAAGTTGAACTTGGCGTCCAAAGCTTTAATGCCGCCATTGCCTTCGAGCACCAAGGGGTTGATTTCAACCAATGATGCGTCTGTTTCCATATAGCATTTGTAGAGCTTTTGCAAAACGTCTACGCACTGGGCAGTCGAGCCCGCTGGCACACCAATGCTGTCAGACAAATGTTTGGCTTGCGTGTCGGTCAAACCCAAAGCCGGGTCGACGATTTCGGTGATGATTTTCTCGGGTGACACTTCAGCCACGTGCTCAATGTCCATGCCGCCTTCTGAAGAGACGATGAACGCCACGCGCTGTGAGGCACGGTCGGTTACTGCTGACACGTAGTATTCGTGCTTGATGTCAGCGCCATCTTCAATGAACAAGCGGCGCACTTTTTGACCTAAAGGGCCGGTTTGATGCGTGACCAATTGCATGCCCAAAATCTCACCAGAGATTTTTTTGACGTCTTCAATCGATCGTGCCAGCTTCACGCCGCCGCCCTTGCCGCGTCCACCCGCATGAATTTGCGCTTTGACCACCCACACTGGGCCGCCCAATTTTTGCGCCGCTTCAACCGCTTCTTGCACGGTGAAAGCGGGAATGCCGCGTGGCACCGGAATGCCGAATTGACGTAATAGCTCTTTGCCTTGGTACTCGTGAATTTTCATGAGGCTCTCTCAAAAAATGGACAACAATGTGACGGTATATGCCTTGCGGATAGTAAGATTCACCATCCGTCAGGCGCGCAATTTTCAAGACGAACTGTAACATGCTGCATTGCACAAAAATGCGAGTTACCTTACAGTAACTAAAATTGAAGCGCTGCACCCTCTGTGCAATCGCTTTCGTAGCAAATAATTATTAATACATTTTTAGAATATGGATATGGCGAAAAATTATAAAGTATTTATCGACGGCGAAGCTGGCACCACCGGCCTACAAATTCGCGAGCGCTTGGCAACCATGCCACAAATTTCAATGCTCGGTATCGCGCTTGAGCTTCGCAAAGACGCTGCTGCCAAGCGCGATTTGATGGCGCAGGCCGATGTGGTGGTTTTGTGCCTGCACGACGACGCTGCGCGTGAATCTGTCGCCATGATTGATACTTTTTCAGGCAACAAACCAAAAATCATCGACTCTTCCACCGCGCACCGCGTCACACCGGGTTGGGTGTACGGCTTTCCCGAGCTAAATGCGGCCCAAGGCGCCATGGTCGCCGCCTCCAGCCGCGTGGCCAACCCTGGCTGCTACGCCACGGGTGCGATTGCGCTGATTCGCCCCTTGGTTGATGCTGGTTTGCTGCCCAAAGACCACGCGCTGAGCATTCCCGCCGTCAGCGGCTACTCCGGCGGTGGCCGCGCCATGATGGAAGCCTACCAACAGGGCGAAGCACCCGCTTTTGAGCTCTACGCGCTGGGCTTGGGGCACAAACACATTGCCGAAATCATGCAATTCGGTGGTTTGACGACGCGCCCCCTCTTTGTGCCGTCCGTGGGTAACTTTGCGCAGGGCATGTTGGTGCAAATTCCTTTGCATTTAGACAGTTTGCCTGGGAAGCCCTCTGTGGCTGACCTGCATAACGCTTTGTCTGAGCACTATGCCGCGTCGAATGGTGCGGATACATGGGTTTCTGTGGTGCCGACGGCTGATGTTGCCAAGCTGGATGCGTTGACGTTGAACAATACCAACAAGATGGAGCTTCGGGTCTTTGGGAACGAAGGCTACCGCCAAGCGGTGTTGGTGGCGCGTTTGGATAATTTGGGTAAGGGTGCTAGCGGGGCAGCTGTGCAGAATTTGAAGCTGATGCTTGGAATTTAATTTAGCTATGAATAAAATAGCTGATTAGGCAATAAATACGCAGGCTATAAGTGCATTTATGCCTCAAAAATCGCTTGATTTACACAGAAGCATCTCGAAACGTGCGCAGCACGGTATTGATACGCGTTTGGTAACCAGAACCTTGTGCTTTGAACCATTGCAGCACGTCTTGATCGACGCGTAGCGAAATCGATGCTTTAGCTGGCAATGGCTGAAGCCCCTTGCGAACAATCCCTTTGACGATGTGATTGACATCTACCTCTGGATGCACAAAGTCAGGTTGCGCGACAACCTCATCAGAAATTAGGCGTGACCAGTCAGTTTTGGATGGCATGGTAGAAGATTTGCGCTTCGCGCTTGGTTGCTTTTCTGAACGAGATAATGCGGACGTCATGGTCATTCTCCGTGTGCGCGACTGAAACTGGAATACCTGCGAGCAACCCCAAGGTGATGTAGCGCTGCTCATCATAAGAAAATCGGTCGTCTTCAAATGTGTAGGTCATTCCATCAAAAACGCTAGGCGCATCCACAAAATCCAAACCGTGTTTTGCGATGTTTGTGGCGCATTTGGCTTCAGACCAATTAAATTTAACAGTCATATTGTATATACAAAACGTATTGACTGCAAATTTACTCAAACATCTCGTCATCTGCCACCAAGATCACCTTGCGAATCGCTTCTGAGCCAAAGCCCCGACTCATCAAAAACCGCATCTGCTTGCCGCGCTCGGAGGCATTCTCAGGGGCGGTGCCGAACTTTTTACGCCAAACTTCCCGCGCCCGCTCTACCTCGGTGCTTTTCAGCAAATCAACCGCGTCCAGCACCGCACCTGCGTCTAAACCTTTGCTTTGCAGCTCTTGTCTGATGCGGGCGGTGCCTAATTTGGCGCTTCTACGGTGCAAAACGGAATCGACGACGCGCTGCTCGTTGATGAAGTCTTTGGCTTGCAGCTCGTCCAAGGCTTTTTCTAGCTCGCCGGGGCTGGCTTCGAACGGGGTGAGCTTCTTCACCAGCTCCGCGCGGGAGTACTCGCGACCGCTCAAAAGCCGCAGGGCGCGGCCTTTGAGTGA
>JAYUJX010000095.1:0-2248 GCA_043764955.1 Polaromonas sp. | reverse complement strand
CGGTGCTGGGGGTGCATCATCTGGAGGGGCATTTGCTGTCGCCGTTTTTGAGCGCGGATCCGCCGGAGTTTCCGTTTGTGGCGCTGCTGGTGTCCGGCGGACATACGCAGTTGATGCGGGTGGATGGTGTCGGTAAGTACGAAATTTTGGGCGAAAGCGTAGACGACGCGGCGGGGGAGGCGTTTGACAAGTCGGCCAAGTTGATGGGGCTGCCGTACCCGGGTGGGCCGGGGCTGGCGAAATTGGCGGTGGGGGGCAATGAAAAAGCCTTCAAACTGCCGCGCCCGCTGTTGCACAGTGGTGACTTGAACTTCTCGTTTGCGGGGCTGAAAACAGCGGTGCTGGTGCAGATTAAAAAGCTGGTGGCGCATGAAGGCGTGCCCGTCGAGCAGTTTTCACCGGCGTTAAGGGCAGATATTGCGGCGTCAACGCAGGCTGCGATTGTGGATGTGCTAGTGCGCAAATCGGGCACGGCGCTGCTGCAAACCGGGCTGAAGCGGCTGGTGGTCGCCGGTGGCGTGGGTGCAAACCAGCGGCTGCGGCAGCAACTCAATGCGGTTTGCGCCCTGAACGGGGTGCGGGTGCATTACCCCGAGCTGGCGCTGTGCACCGACAACGGCGCGATGATCGCCATGGCGGCTGCGATGCGGCTGCAAAGCGGACAGCAGACCGCGAACACGGATTACGCCTTCGACGTGAAACCGCGCTGGCCGTTGGATTCGTTGGCTGCAGATACTACTAAAACTCCTGCTTAAAACCTCCCGCTTAAAAATACCGTCATTCCCGCGCAGGCGGGAATCCACGGTGGCGCTCATGGATTCCCGCCTGCGCGGGAATGACGGTGGTAAGTGGGGCGTGACGGCTCACATTTAAGTCGTTTTTAGAGAATTAAAAGCCAATCAAAGCAGATATATGGACACGCATAAGCTACAATTTATAATTATTAATAATAAATTGAAGGAAATGACTTGAAATCTTGGTTCAAATCTAGCTGCGTTTCAGCGGCAAAAGTGGCGGTTTCGGTGACTTTGGGTCTGCTGGCAGCAGGTGCAGCATCTGCTCAGACGTTAGCAGCTCCAACCCTCAAAATCGCCATGATCGAAGGCTTGAGCGGACCGTTTGGCAATACGGGCGAGGCGGTGTTTCGCAACTTGCTGTGGGCGACGGAGCGCGTCAATGCGCGCAACGGCGTCAAGCTAACGCTCAAACGCTATGACAGCAAAGGCCAAGCGGAAGAAGCACTGTCGATGCTGCGTGCTGCGATTGACGACGGTGCGCAAGTCATCATGCAAGGCAATTCTTCAGCGACAGCAGCGGCATTGATAGACGCGATCAACAAACACAACGAGCGCGAACCCGCCAAGCGCGTGCTTTTCTTAAACTACGCGGCGGTTGACCCTATTTTGACCAATGAAAAATGCAGCCCCTGGCATTTCCGTTTCGACGCCCATGCCGACATGCGCATGACGGCGCTGATTGATGTGCTCAAATACGACAAAGCGTTGAAAAGCATCTACATCATCGGGCAAGACTACAGCTTCGGCCATGCCGTCGCCAAGGAAGCCAAGCGCCAATTAGCGGTGTTGCGACCAGATATTGCCTTGGCTGGCGATGAGCTGCATCCGCTGGGTCGTGTCAAAGATTTCATGCCCTACGCTGCAAAAATCAAAGCCAGCGGTGCGCAGGCAGTGTTGACGGGCAATTTTGGCAATGATTTGACGTTGCTCATCAAAGCGGCCAAAGAAGTCGGTTTTGAAGGCAAGTTTTACACGTTTTACGGTAATGCACTCGGTGCACCAGCGGCGATTGGCGAAGCGGGCATTGGCAAAGTGGTTGCCGTGGCAGATTGGCTGCCGAACGTGCCTACGGCTGCGAGCGAGGCGTTTTACAAGTCCTTCAAAACCCGTTTCCCCAACCCAGCCGATGATTACGTGCACATGCGCATGCAGCTGATGATGGAAGCGCTAGCGCAGTCGGTTGATAAAGCTGCTGCATCTAATAAAAATAGCGCTATAGATCTAATAGCTGTTCAGGCTGAATTATCGTCGGCTAACGTCACATTCTCAGGTCAAACTGGGGTGATGCGAGCGGCTGATCACCAGTTACAACAACCCCTAGTTGTGGGGCTGATGGACAAGCTGGGTACGCCTGGTGTGAAGTTTGATGTGGAAGGTTCTGGCTACGGCTTTCGGGTGATCAAGCAAATCAGTGCTAAGGCGGCAGAGCAGCCGACCACTTGCAAGATGGC
>JAYUJX010000094.1:0-8283 GCA_043764955.1 Polaromonas sp. | reverse complement strand
ATACAGTTTGTGTTTTCGTAAAACGTGCCATGCCTAAAGTCTCCAATTTATAAATATAACTGATTGAATTTATCTCGACAACATTGTCGGACTACTTACAATGCCATCATGCTCTCGCATGTTGACTGAAAAATGATTGACTCGGGTCAAGTTTGAATGAGATTCATACAAACTTAGGGTAAGTCCTAGGGTGCCAAACGTTAAGCTAAAAAAGCCTAGTTCAACGGCAAAAAACAATGATAACTGATGTAGTTAATACCCAATAAGCTATTAAATTTATAGCAAATAGCATCTCAAAAACTTACGATCAGCCCAAGCTTTGGTTTTCGTCGTCGGCTGGCCAGTCATTGATATAGGCTTTTAGCATTTTGTTTTCGAAGTTTTGGCTATCAACCACTGCCTTGGCAACGTCGTAAAAACTAATCACCCCCATCAGCAGCATCTTGTCAATCACGGGCAGGTAGCGCGCATGGCGTTCCAACATCATGCGGCGCACTTCGTCTAGCTCAGTCTCTAGCGTGCAGGTCAACGGGCCATTGTCCATGGCGCGCCAAACCGTCATCTCGCCAATACTGCCATTGTTTTTGACAACGGATTTGATCACCTCACGAAACGTCAACATACCGACCACTTTGCCGTGCGATATCACCACCAATGAACCAATGTCGTTGTCCGCCATCAGGTTCACCGCGCTGGATAAACTGTCCTCTGGCGTGCAGGTGTAAAGCGTGCTGCCTTTGACGCGAAGAATGTCGCTAACTTTCATGATGAGCCCCTTGGAGTGAAAGAGAAATAAAGTGTGAAAACAACAAGAACAATATAGCCCACAATACTAGCTTTCGCACCCTCATTTACCCCTTATTTGCACAATCTTGCATCTTATTTACCAAAAGCAGAGGAAATCTAAATGCCCGGCTATTCAGACCCCAGTTTTGACACCCTCGCCCTGCACGCAGGCGCATCACCCGACCCCGTGACGGGCGCACGGGCGGTGCCGATTCACCTCACCACCTCCTTCGTGTTTGAATCCAGCGACCACGCCGCCGCGCTTTTCAACCTGGAGCGCTCCGGCCACGTCTACAGCCGCATCAGCAACCCGACCAACGCGGTGCTGGAGCAGCGAGTGTCGGCGCTGGAAGGCGGCATTGGCGCGATCACCACCGCCAGCGGCCAGGCGGCGCTGCACCTCTCCATCGCCACGCTGATGGGCGCAGGCTCGCACATCGTGGCCTCCACCGCGCTGTACGGTGGCTCGCAAAACCTGCTGCACTACACCATGCGCCGCTTCGGAATTGAGACCACGTTCGTTAGACCCAACGACATCGACGGCTGGCGCAATGCCGTACAACCCAACACCAAACTGTTTTTTGGCGAAACCGTGGGCAATCCGGGTCTGGATGTACTGGATATCCCCACCGTGAGCGCTATCGCCCACGAAGCCGGTGTGCCGCTGCTGGTCGACAGTACCCTCACCTCCCCGTGGTTGATAAAGCCCCTGGACTTGGGGGCAGACCTGGTCTACCACTCGGCCACCAAGTTTTTGAGCGGCCACGGCACCGTCATTGGCGGCGTGGTGGTCGATGGTGGCTCGTTTGACTGGGAAGGCCCGGGTACAGCGGGCAAATTTGCCGAGCTGACGCAGGCCTACGACGGCTTTCACAACATGGTGTTCAGCGAGGAATCCACCGTCGGTGCCTTTTTGCTGCGCGCCCGCCGCGAAGGCCTGCGCGACTTTGGCGCCTGCATGAGCCCGCACACCGCCTGGTTGATTTTGCAGGGCATCGAAACCCTGCCCCTGCGCATGGCGCGGCACATGAGCAACACGCAAAAAGTCGTTGAATTCCTAGCAGCGCACCCCTTTGTGTCCCGTGTCGGCCACCCGATGCTCGAATCGCACCCCAGTCACGCACTCGCCAACAAGCTTTTGCCGCGCGGTGCAGGCTCGGTTTTCAGCTTCGACCTCAAAGGCACCCGCGAGCAGGGCAAAGCCTTTGTTGAAGCCCTCAAAATCTTCAGCCATCTGGCGAATGTGGGCGATTGCCGCAGTTTGGTGATCCACCCCGCCAGTACCACGCATTTCCGCATGACGGATGAGGCGCTGGCGGCGGGCGGCATCACACAGGGAACCATAAGATTGAGCATAGGCTTAGAAGACCCGGACGATTTGTTGGACGATTTGAAACGTGCCCTTAAAATTGCTGTATCTTGCGTATTTAATGTCTAGAATGCTATCAGAAGTATAGTAAGTTAAATACGAATAACCAACAACTTGTTACTTCAAAGCCAAATGCAACATCAACGCAATCCGCGCCTTAACGGGAGTCAAACCACCCGAGTCGCCAAACTGTACATCCGCCTTGCCCACCAAGGTGCCGAATGCACAACGCGAGCTGCGCCACACCACCACGCCAGCGACTTCGGCGGTTTGCAAAGCGCGCTCTAAGGCTAGGCTGATCGTGCCATTGCCAGTTGCAGCCACCACGATGCCAGCCAGCTTGTTGGCTGAAGATACCGAACGCTGCGCCAGTAAATCCAGCACGGTGTCACCCGTTGCACCAGAGTGGTTTAAAACGATTTCAACACGGGGCAATTGAGTCAAATTCACTATATTATTTATAGCTACATAGTCAACATTTACGGCAGCTAGAGGCATATTTGACTCAATATTTCGATAGATGGCGAGTTTCCCCTCTTTCACATACCCCAAAGCGCCTGCATCGCCCGAGTTAAACGCATCTAAGCGGTAGTTATGCACTTTTTGCACGTCCACAGCGCTGTGTATCGTGCTGGCGCATACAGCAACCACCGCTTTAATTTGATCACTTGAAACAACCGCCAATGCATCTAGCAGGTTTTGTGGACCGTCGGGCGAAACAGCGGTGGACGGGCGCATCGCGCAAGTCAATACGACTGGTTTTGTTCTCTCCAACACGCTGTGCAGGAAAAACGCCGTTTCTTCCAGCGTGTCCGTACCATGCGTGATAACAATGCCCTGCACCTGTGGCTGCGCCATCCAGTGCGTGCAACGAGCCAGCAAACGCTGCCAGACCTCAAAAGTCATGTCTTTGCTGTCAACCTGCGCCACTTGCTCGCAAACCAGCTCGCAGCCTGCAAAAGAAGCCTTGCCAGCAGCATCCGCCAACGAAGGGATGGCAGCCAAAAGCGTCTCTACGCCAAGTTCTGAAGCGACGTAATCGACGTTGTCAGTTGCTGATGAAGATTTGCCCGCAATGGTGCCGCCGGTACCTAAAACGATGATTTGTTTGTTCATGTCTGATGTCATTCTTTGCCTTTTTTTGGTGCTTCTTTGTTGAATTACCCTGAGATTACAGCTCAGTTAGCTATTTATTTTGATTATTTTGCAAAAAATGCTTGCAATGCCGTAAAAACTGGCTAAAAATACAGCTACTGTGAAAAAAAACAGCAAATATAGTTCAACTACACTGTACTTTAGGAGCCACCATGAGCAATACGACCAAGAATACTGCCAGCGATATGCCAAGCTTCAGTGACAAGTTCACCATCAAGTTGACAGCGCGTCAGCAGCAAATTTTGGAGCTGATTCAAAACTCTATCGCCCGTACCGGCTCGCCCCCAACACGTGCTGAAATCGCTACCGAGTTCGGCTTCAAATCAGCCAACGCTTCTGAAGAGCATTTGAAAGCTTTGGCACGCAAGGGCGCGATTGAATTGGTCAGCGGTACATCACGTGGTATTCGCCTCAAAGGTGACTCACTGCAGTCCATCAACGCTTCACGCTCTAAACAGTTCAAAGAGCAGTTTTTGCTACCGATTCCGAGTTTGCTACAGCTGCCGTTGATTGGCCGCGTCGCCGCCGGCAACCCGATCTTGGCGCAAGAGCATGTCGAGCAAAGCTACAGTTTTGAAAGCGGCATGTTTGCCCACAAGCCAGACTACTTACTGAAAGTCAAAGGCATGAGCATGCGCGATGCCGGCATCATGGATGGTGATTTGCTCGCAGTGCAGTCCGCCAAAGACGCCCGCAATGGCCAAATCGTCGTCGCCCGTTTGGGTGAAGAAGTCACAGTGAAGCGCTATCGCCGCACGCAAAACCTGATCGAATTGTTGCCAGAAAACCCTGACTTCAAAATCATCACGGTTGACCCTGAAGAGCCATTTGCGATCGAAGGTCTAGCCGTAGGTTTGATTCGTAATACCTTCATGATGTAAGCATTTCACCCGTTGCCGCAGTAGGTGGCGGGCGTATGACAGCCCCTTTCTCATAAGAATTTCTTATGGATTTCTTGTGGTTCTTACCACGGGCGGGGATGACATGACCCTACTGCAGCAATTTTTTCAATAATCCTGCTGTGTTTTACCTCTACCATTTAGGAGTTTCACATGGGATTCAATCAAGCTTCCTCTACTTCATCTTCTGCTTTCAAAGCTTCTTCAGTATCTAAAACCGATTTATTTGGTGCTGTTTTAGCAGGTTTTGGCATTTGGACCACGCCTTCACCAGCTGCGCAACAACAGCCACAGCCAGCAGCTTCCAACGTTTACCCTTTGCACCCACCTTTGCACCCACCTTTGCGTCGACCATTGCGCCCACTTTTGCGTGTTGTCCGCGTCAAAGATGGCAGTCCGCAAATGGCTGGTCGCATGGTCATTTCAGGGCGCATGGCTGACGTTTGCGCTGAATTAGACCGATTAGCGGCATAAATTTACGGCTTAATTTGTAGCAGTTCCAGCTCCAAACCCGTCTGTAGGACAGCTACTACGCCAATTGCGGGCGCTGTCCTGTGTTTCTTTTGTTGATAGCATTCAATACTGGCCTCTTCAATAACCATTTTGTAATTTTGGAGGTTTCTATGAAAGTATCGTATCAACAACAGGAAATGAATGTTGGAAAAGCAGCTACAAACGCTTGGACATATGTCAAATTTGCATCTGTAGCACTAGCCGCAACTTTGGCGAGTCTCGCTATGAGCACACAAGTTTCAGCACAGTCAATGAGCAAAGCAGACTATAGTGCTGCAAAAACAAGAATAAGCTCTGAATACAAAGCTGATAAACTGATTTGCAAGCAATTAGCTGGAAATGCCAGAGATATTTGCACTGAGGAAGGTCAAGCCAAAGAAAAGGTTGCTCAAGCTGAGCTGACGTTTGGCTACACAGGCAAAACTACTGACAAAGTCAAAATTTCCACAGTTAAAGCAGATGCTGTGTATTCCGTTGCAAAAGAAAAATGCGATGACTTGTCGGGCATTCCGAAAACAACTTGCAGAACTGATGCGAAAGCCATTCATACAAAAACGCTTGCAGACATCAAAATGGGCAAGGAGATCAGTGCCGCAAGATCTGACGATGCTCAAACCAAGCTAGACGCAGACTATAAAGTGGCTACTCAAAATTGTGCATCGCTAGCAGAAGAGGCCAAAGCTGGTTGCGTTTCAGCTGCGAAAATGAAATTTGGTAAATAAATTCACTTAAAAGTAAATTCGAGTTGTTTTGAGTCCTTTCATTCATACAACTCAAATTTTCAATATTTGAATTATCCCCCCTATGAATGACAGAGATTGGTCATTTCATACTGACAGTAGTTACACAATATTGAGTAATCTTGACTGCGAAGCAAATAATGCGTCAAGATTTAGGCACAATGTCGGCATGAATATTGTGATCCTAGATGACTACCAAGATGCTGTGCGTAAGCTTCCCTGCGCTGCCAAGTTAGACGCCTTCAATGCCAAGGTATATACCAACACCGTCAAAGGTGTTGGCCAGCTCTCATTGCGTTTGAAAGACGCTGACATAATTGTATTGATACGCGAACGCACGCCTTTAAGCCGCCAATTGATTGAAAAGCTGCCTAAGCTCAAACTGATCGTGCAAACCGGCAAAGTCGGCGCTCACATTGATGTGAACGCCTGCACTGAGCGCGGCATCGCCGTTGCTGACGGAACAGGATCACCGACGGCTCCCGCAGAAATGACTTGGGCACTCATCATGGCAGCGATGCGCCGTTTACCGCAATATATTGCAACACTTAAACACGGCGGCTGGCAGCAATCTGGCTTAAAAACCACAGCCATGCCAGCCAATTTTGGTCTTGGTACGAACCTCAAAGGCCGAACATTGGGTATTTGGGGTTACGGCAAAATTGGTCAAATGGTCGCTGGGTTTGGTCAAGCCTTTGGCATGAATGTGATGGTTTGGGGCAGCGAAGAATCGCGCCAAAAAGCGAGAAATGACGGCTATGCATCAGCCACGTCAGTAGAAGCCTTTTTCTCTGCCTGCGATGTCCTCACCTTGCATTTGCGCCTGCACGATGCAACGCGCGGCTTGGTTACATCATCATTACTCTCATTGATGAAACCAACGTCGTTGATCGTCAACACGTCTCGCGCCGAGTTGATCGAGCCTGATGCCTTGATTTCAGCCTTGAACCGTGGTCGCCCCGGCATGGCTGCAGTTGACGTCTATGAATCCGAGCCCGTCTTGCAAGGCCAAGCCTTGCTTCGACTGGAGAACTGCATTTGCACACCACACATTGGCTATGTGGAACAAGACACTTACGAAATGTACTTCAGCGCCGCCTTTGACAACATCTTAAATTTCGTCAAAGGTACGCCGACCAACATCGTCAACCCAGGCGCTTTACAGGTTCGTCGATAAGCTATGTCGACAAATTAAGCCGATAAATATTGCGCTACGCCCTGCCCTGCGACAAAACCACTGGCCAAACTAGCAGTCAACAGATAACCCCCGGTAGGAGCTTCCCAGTCCAACATTTCACCTGCACAAAATACGCCGGCTGAAATGCCAGCCGCCAAATTGGGATTGGTTTTCAACATAAGCGCAGGATCTAAGCCCTCAAACGCCACCCCACCCGCACTGCTGATGGCTTCATCAATCGGCCGCGCTGCTTTCACAGTGATTGGCAAAGCTTTGATACCAGCAGCCAAAGCGACAGCGTCATTCATCGCGTCTTTACCCAGAATTTCATACAGCAGTGCCACTTTGATGCCATCCAGTTTCAAGCGACTCTTCAAATGACTCACCAGCGAACGTGACCCGCGCGGATGCCGCACCTCCGCCAACACTTGTTCAGCCGTTCTGTCTGGCAGCAAGTCAAGGTGAAAAGTCGCCGATCCATTTGCGGCGATGTCGTCGCGTAGCCAGCTCGAAGCCGCATATACCAAGCTGCCTTCTACGCCCGTACTTGTTGCGACGAACTCGCCTTGTTTTTGAAAACGAGGTTTGTCAGCATCACCAGATTGCACAGTGATTGCGACTGTTTTGAACGGTTGCCCCGCAAACTTCTCCGCAAAATAAGCGCTCCAACACACATCAAACCCGCAGTTCGAAGGCAAAAGCGGTTCGATTTGCACGCCTTGTTCCTCCAACACAGGTACCCAAGCCCCATCCGACCCCAGCCGTGCCCAGCTGCCACCGCCCAGCGCTAGAACCACCGCATCCGCCTGCACGGTCACATTACCCGTCGGCGTTACGAACTGCAAATCATGCGCAGCATTACTGGTTTTTCCAGATTCATCGACTTGCGCTGAATCAGCCCATCCCAGCCATTTATGCCGCATATGAAACTGCACCCCTGCTACACGCAACTGATGCAGCCAAGCCCGCAACAACGGCGCAGCTTTCATATCCTTAGGAAACACCCGCCCAGACGACCCCACAAACGTCTCCAAACCCAGTCCATGCGCCCAGGCTTGCACTTCCGCAGCACCAAATTGCTTCAGTAAAGCCCCAATTTCGCCATTTCTAGCCCCAAAGCGCGAGACAAACTGCTCCGCAGCTTCCGAATGCGTCAAATTCAACCCACCCTTGCCCGCCAGTAAAAATTTGCGCCCCACCGAGGGCATGGCGTCATACACATCGACCTGTAAACCGGTTTTTATCGCTTCTTGCGCCGCCATCAGTCCTGCTGGGCCACCACCGATGATGGCGACCGCTTTAACTGTATTTTTTTTAATATCCACAAATTCTTTCAAAATTTTCCCAAAAAACCAACTCCGTTCGGACTGAGCTTGTCGAAGTCTTCAAGAACCCTTCGACAAGCTCAGGGCGAACGGAGACTCCTTCAATACACTTCAACCATCGTCCCCGCCGCCGTCAAAAACGCCGCTTTCACTGTTTCACCCATATAACAAGCTTGCACCGCAGCGACATAAACACGCATTTGTGCAACCAATTCAAGTTTACTGTGCGGTTGCGACTCAGATTTGTAGTCCAGCACCCACCAGTCCCCTGTGTCTTTGCGACGCACCAAGCGGTCTAAGCGCAGCAATTTACCTTGGG